>DATNNK010000214.1:0-3076 GCA_035601875.1 Casimicrobiaceae bacterium
CACTGCGAACTGCACAAGCTGCTCGGCGGTGCAATTGACGTTCGCGCCTAGATCGAGCGCGGTCGTCACGCCCTTGCGCGTCGGCAGCTGCGACGCGATCGCCGGCCGGTCGATGCCCGGCAGGGTCTTGAGCACAAAACGTGAAATCGCCATCAACGCACCAGTGTTGCCGGCCGACACGCAGGCCTGCGCACTGCCGTCCTTGACCAGGTTGACGGCGACCCGCATCGACGAGTCCTTCTTGCCGCGCAACGCGCTTGCCGGACCTTCGTGCATCTCGACAACCTCGGTTGCGGCGCGGACGGATACTCGGTCCGCCGCGGTCGAGCGGACGCTGCTCAGGGCCTTGCGAATATCGCCTTCGCGACCGACGAGGATCACGTTCGCGTCTGGCGTCTCCTCGAGAAACTGGATCGCCGCAACGACGATGACGGGCGGCCCATGATCGCCACCCATCGCATCGACGGCTATGCTGATGCCCATCGATTCAGCAGCGACGCGTCATGAAGTCAATCAAGCACGTGCCGCTCAGTTGGACCGGGCCCGCAGCGCACCGCGAACAACTCTGTGCGCCTGAGGCATGGAGCCGATCTACTCGTCAGCCTTCGTCTTGACGATTTTCTTACCGCGATAATATCCACTAGGGCTTATGTGATGGCGGAGATGAACCTCACCGCTGACCGGTTCCACTCCAAGGGAAGGTTTGGGAAGAAAAGAGTGCGCGCGGTGCATGCCGCGCTTTGACGGCGACTTCTTGTTTTGCTGGACAGCCATGTTCGTCTCCTAAAATGTTCAACCGGGCCCGCTCGCGCGCGCCCGCTGACTTGACGCCGTTAACTTCACGCTGTTAGCTTGAATATCAGCGGCTCGTCTTTTTCAATTCCCCGAGCTGACCAAACGGGGAAGACCTGTTTTGGCTGCTTTCGTGAGCGGCCACCATCGGGCTCGCGGCGCATTCGCCATCCGGATGACGCGGCGAAAACGGCAGCGATAACAAGAGCTCGTCCTCGACCAGGGTCAGCGCATCGAGCCGCTGGGTGGCCAGGACGACTTCGATTTCCTCCGCGTCCAAACGCGCCAGCTCGGCTTCGCTGCGTGCAAGCAGCAACTCCGTACTTTGATCTACGATCGCCGCAAAAGGCTGCAGGCAGCGCTGGCACACCAACGGCACCGAACCCGCAACCGTCAGGGTCAGCGCCGGACGACCTTGTCCGTCCCGGCAACCCACCAAGCGCCACGCAAGCTTTGCGGCGCCGGCATCGGTCGCCAGCCGATCGGCAACGCGCGGTAGATCCGCCGCATCGACTTCGCCGGTGAGGGACTCCCCACTGGCGGACAATTTGAGCGCATCGAAGGGCATGAGACGTCGGCCGGCAGTGGACTGCGTCGTAGACTGCATCGGGGTCGCCCCTGCCTTCGCGCCGCGTCTGCTGCGGGCTGCGTCAGCGAGAGCAGCCGCGCGCAAAAGACATCGCCCGCGCCTGCAAGCAGGGTAAACATAGGATAATAGCGAATAGGTCATTCGGTGTCAAAGAAAAGCGTGAAAACAATGACTTCGCCGCGGCCGCGGGACGCTGCAGCACTGGTCCTGGCATCATCGTCGAGCTACCGCCGGGAGCTTCTGGAACGGCTCGGCCTGCCATTCAGCGTCGTCGCGCCGAAGATCGATGAGGCCGTGCGGCATGGCGAGCTTCCCGCCGCCACATCGGTGCGACTCGCCGAGGCCAAGGCGCGCGCTATCGCAGCGGCGCATCCGAATGCGCTCATCATCGGTTGCGACCAAGTGGCCGCCTGCGACGGCATCGCGATTGGGAAGCCTCGCGATCGCGACGACGCGCTGGCGCAGCTCAAGGCGATGCGCGGCAGAACCATCATCTTTCATACCGCCTTGGCACTGCTTAACACCCGCACCGACCATTGCCAGACTGCATTGGTCGACGTTGCCAGCACTTTCCGCGTGCTCGGCGACGAGCAACTCGCCACGTATATCGATCGCGACCAGCCTTACGACTGCGCCGGTTCGGTCAAGTGTGAGTCGCTTGGTATCGCACTCTTCTCGAGCATCGCCAGCGATGACCCGACGGCGTTGATCGGGCTGCCCCTGATTCGCCTGACCGACATGCTGATGGCCGAAGGCGTGCAGATCCTTTGATCGCACCTCGTCCTCTTCCCGGTCGCCTGTATCTGGTCCCGAACCTGCTCGGCGTCGTGCCGCCGTCGGAGGTGCTGCCCGAGCGCACGATCGAGGTCGCGCGTGCGCTCAGGCATTTCGTGGTCGAGACACCCAAGGCTGCCCGACAATTCATCAAATCGCTGCGTTCGAAGCGGCCGATACAGTCGATCGGCTTTGCGACGCTTGATGTCAACACTCAGCCGGAGCACGTGCCCCGGCTGCTCGAACCCGCGATCAATGGAGAGGATCTGGGACTGCTTTCCGACGCCGGCTGCCCCGGAGTCGCCGACCCCGGCGCGCTCCTGGTTGCGGCCGCTCATCGCGCCGGCCTCCGCGTCGTACCGCTGGTGGGACCATCGGCCGTGCTGCTGGCGCTTATGGCCGCGGGGATGAACGGCCAGCAGTTTGCGTTTCACGGCTACCTGCCGGTAGCAGCGGAAGCGCGCATCAAGGCACTCAAGGCGCTCGACGAAGCCGTCACGCGCAGCGGTGCTACCCAGATCTATATCGAAACGCCGTACCGCAACGATGCGATGCTGGCCGCAACATTGGCGGCTTGCCGCGGGACAACAGAGCTCTGCATTGCGGCCGATCTGACGCTGCCGACCGAGCAGGTGATCCGACGGCCGATTGCGCAATGGCGCATCGCCACGCGCAGCGAGCTCGGCCGCCGCCCTGCGATTTTCCTGCTTGGAACGCTCTGAAGCGCGACCGCCGGCATAAACCGGATCGGCCGTCAGCGACCTCGCTGGCGGAAGCGCCCCGCGACTTTGCCTACTGGCCCTCGTCGTCGGGTGAGTTCTTGATGTAGCTCCTGAGCATCCGGTTCTCGAAGCTCTGCTCTTCGTACACCGCTTTGGCCACGTCGTGAAACGACACCACGCCGAGCAGCGTAGGACCGTC
>DATNNK010000215.1:0-6527 GCA_035601875.1 Casimicrobiaceae bacterium
CAGTACGCGAGCAATAACTTCAGCGGTACGCTCTATTCCACGATCGCGACCTATTACATATTGCCTTGGGCGGGCTACTCCGGCGGCCCCGCCGTAACGTTTTTGTTCCAGCCGCTGGGGCCCTACTCGGCGAAGCTGATCTACACCGTGAACGGTGTCGGCACGGTGACCAAGACCATACAGCGTCAGCCGCTGACGACCGTCACCATAGGCGGCAACTACACCGGAGGGCTAGTGCTTGCGCAATCGCAGTGCGCGAACAGCGGCAGCGGTACGCTCACCGTAAACATTGCGGTCAATCAGCCGCTCAATAATGTGGGATCGGTATCGATCGGCATGGCCCGCGCCGACGGCGTGACCTGCAATTTTACCGGGCCGGTGACGGAGTGGGGCAAGCTCTACCAAATGTCGAACGCGTCGTACGTCTGCAACAACGGACGCAACACGACCACCAACTTCGATGAGCTGAGCGCGACCGCGCACGGCATCGAAGGCACCTGGAGCGCCTTTGTGGAAGGCGGTTGCGTCGAAACCGGAATCTTCAATGCCGTCCTGCGATAACGCACGGCGCTCTCTTGACCAAAGGCCACTGCCATGCTGAAACGATTGTTTCTCGCGCTCCTGTTGCTCGCGGCGGCCGGACGCGCTGCCGCCGTTGACTACACCGACATCTGGTACATTCCGGCGGAAGCGGGCTGGGGTGTCAACGTGGTCCAGAGCGACACCTTCATGTTCATCACCTTCTTCATCTATGGCGCCGACGGCAAGCCCACCTGGTTCACCGGGCAGGTGAACCAGGATTCCTCCAGCGGCAACTTCAACGGCACGCTCTTCTCGACGACCGGAACCTATTACCTATCGCCTTGGACCGGATTTTCCGGCGGGCCGGCCGGCACCGTATCGTTTCAACCATTGGGACCGTACAACGCAAAGCTGATCTACACCGTGACCGGCGTGGGTACCGTGACCAAGTTCATCCAGCGCCAGAACCTCACCGCTATCACTGTGGGCGGCGCATACAGTGGCGCTCAAAGCGGCACCTATTCCAACTGCAGCATGAGCACGAGCAACGGCCCGTACCGCGATTTTTTCGATCTGCAAGTCACGCAGCTCAGCGATCCCACGGGTGTCACCGATGGAACTGTCACCTTCGCGTTTACGTATACGAACTTCAGTTGCACTTTCTCGGGAACGCTTGTGCGACATGGCCAGCTCTACAGCGTGCCTGTCGCCAGCTATCAATGTTCCGACGGGCTCATGACGTCGGCCGCCATGACCGAGATCAAGGCCACGGCGCAGGGCGTGGAAGGCCGTTTCAGCGCACCGTCGGTGGGAGGCAACTGCCGCGAGGACGCCCAGTTCTCCGGCGTTTTGAGATAGCTGATCACGCTCTTTCGGACATGTTATTTGGTCATCTCTCGCTGACGCACGCATTCGAACAGGCACACCGCGGCAGCCGCCGCTGCATTGAGCGAATCGAAGCCGCCCGGCATGGGAATGGTGATCCTCGTGGCGGCGGCGAAGCGCAGCGCGTCCGACAAGCCGGCCCCTTCATTTCCGATCGCGATCGCGACCGGTGGCGTGAGATCGACGGTGAACAAGGGCTCCCCGTCAGCCGCTACCGCCGCCACCAGCTTCCCCCGGTAGACGCGCGCCCACTCGACCAGATCGATGTCCTCGAAGATCTGCAAATGGAAGTGCGCGCCCTGCCCGGCACGAAGAACCTTGGGCGACCAGGCAAAGGCGCACTGCGCCGAAAGCAAAACCTGCTCGACGCCTGCCGCCGCCGCGGTGCGCAAAATGGAGCCTACGTTGCCCGGATCCTGAATGCCGTCGAGCAGCAGACAAAATCCCGCGCTCCCTCGGTACTCGGGGCGTGGCGCCGGAACGACCGCCATCGCGCCCAGACCCGGCGGAAATTGCGCGAATTCGGCCCACGCGGACTCGCTGACGATGAGGCTGCGCGCCGCCGGGACGGTGTCGAGGAGCCTGCGTATGCCTTCGCGCTCCAGCGCCGACTCGACGACGATCAAGGTCTCGGGAGCGCCGTATCGCTCGCAGTACACCGCGATGACGTGTTCGCCCTCCAGCACACAGCGTCCTGCCTTGCGACGGTCGCGCGAAGACGCCACCAGCCGGGCGGCCTGCTTGAGACGGGGGTTGTCGCGGGAGCTGACGCGCGGCATTGCTTTGAGCGGCTCAGTGCGAAAGTGTCGCGCGTGGTTGCGTTCGCGCTTGCATTCGCGGTATGGGACTCATGGTTGTCACTGCGCCGGCGAAACCGCCTTCGAGAAAATAGGCGGCGGCGCGTAGCAGCGAGGATCTAACGAGCGGGATCGGCGCTCCGCTCGCTGGCTGCAGGCGCACGGGCCGCCGCGTCTTGCGGTAGTTGAAAAAATACTTCGTCGTGCCGAATCATGCCCAGCTCCGAGCGCGCCCGCTCCTCGATCGCCTCGAGCCCTTGTTTGAGATCCCGCACCTCGGCGTCGAGCACCGCATTGCGAGTCTTGAGCTCGGCGTTGACGTGCTTCTGCGCCTCGACCTGGCGATCGAGCTCCCGCACCCGCAACCAACCGCCTTTGCCAAGCCACATCGGATACTGGAGGGCGAGGATCAGCGCCGCAAAGATGAGGGCAAGCAGTCGCAAGCGCGGTCAGCTCAATTGGTGGAACGCCTCGCGCCCAGGATAACTGGCGACGTCGCCGAGATCTTCCTCGATGCGCAGGAGCTGGTTGTATTTCGCGATCCTGTCCGAGCGCGACAGCGATCCCGTTTTGATCTGACCGGCGTTGGTGCCGACGGCGATGTCGGCGATCAGGCTGTCCTCGGTCTCGCCCGAACGATGCGAGATGATCGATGTATAACCCGCACGCATGGCCATGCTGACCGCGGCGAATGTCTCCGACAAGGTCCCGATCTGGTTGATCTTGATGAGGATCGAATTGGCGACGCCCTTGGCAATGCCTTGCTTGAGAATCCTGGTGTTGGTCACGAACAAATCGTCGCCGACCAGTTGCACCTTCTTGCCGAGCCGGTCGGTGAGCAGCTTCCAGCCGTCCCAATCGTGTTCCGACATGCCGTCCTCGATTGAAATGATCGGGTACTTGTCCACCCAGTTCACGAGGTAATCGACCATCTGCGAGCGCGTCAGCTTCGCGCCTTCGGATTCGAGCTCGTACATGCCGTCCTTGTAGTACTCGGATGCGGCGCAGTCGAGCGCCAGCGCGATGTCCGTTCCGGCGGTGTAGCCAGCCTTGTCGATTGCCTCGAGCAGCAATTGCAGCGCGGACTCGTTGGACGGGAGGTTCGGCGCAAAGCCTCCCTCGTCGCCCACCGTGGTCGCCATTCCCTTGGCGTCGATCAGCTTCTTGAGCGCGTGAAAGACTTCCGACCCGTAGCGCAGCGCTTCCCGGAAGGTAGGCGCGCCGAGCGGCACCAGCATGAATTCCTGCATGTCCACGCTGTTGTTGGCGTGCGCCCCGCCATTGATGACATTCATCAGCGGAACCGGCAGCATCATCTCGCCGGCGCCTCCGAGATAGCGATACAGAGGCAGCGTCGATTCCTCCGCCGCAGCCTTGGCCACCGCCGCCGAGACGGCGAGTATGGCGTTCGCGCCCAGCCGCGATTTGTTCTCCGTTCCATCGAGGTCGATCATGGTGCGGTCGACAAACGCCTGCTCGGAGGCATCGAGCCCGATGATCGCTTCGCAGATCTCCGTGTTGACGTTCTCGATCGCTTTCTGCACGCCCTTGCCGCCATAGCGCGCGGCATCGCCATCGCGGAGCTCGATCGCTTCCTTCGATCCGGTGGACGCGCCCGAGGGAACGGCGGCGCGACCGCTGATCCCCGACTCGAGGACGACGTCGGCTTCGATCGTCGGGTTGCCGCGCGAATCGAGAATCTCACGCGCGATGACATCGACAATTGCACTCATCTTCTGCTTTCCCCGAGCGGCGCGACCATCTCAGGCCTCGACGGTCATTAATTCGGTTTCCGGAAACCCGGCGCGCTTCACCGTCGCGTCGAGCTCGACCAGCGTGGCCAGAAGCTCCTGCATGCGTGCGAGCGGCCACGCGTTGGGCCCGTCGGAGAGCGCCTTTGCCGGGTCCGGATGGGTTTCCATGAACACCCCCGCGACGCCGGCCGCGACCGCCGCCCTCGCGAGCACCGGTACGAACTCGCGCCTGCCACCGCTCGACGTGCCCTGCGCGCCCGGCAATTGAACGGAATGGGTCGCGTCAAAAACCACCGGACAACCCGTCGCGCGCATGATCGCCAGCGCGCGCATGTCCGAGACCAGATTGTGATAGCCAAAGGACGCGCCACGCTCGCAAACCAGGATGTTCTCGGTGCCGCTGGCTTCGCGCGCCTTGGCAACCACGTTAGCCATGTCTTCCGGCGCAAGAAACTGGCCCTTCTTGATATTCACCGGCTTGCCGGCTGACGCGACAGCACGGATGAAGTCCGTCTGCCGGCACAGAAACGCCGGCGTCTGCAATACGTCTACCACCGCGGCGACCTCCGCGATCTCGTCGCTTTCGTGCACGTCGGTCAGAACCGGCACGCCGACCTGCCGCTTGACCTCGGCAAGAATGCGCAGCCCCTCGTCCATCCCGAGCCCGCGAAACGACTTCGACGAGCTGCGATTGGCCTTGTCATATGACGATTTGAAAATGAACGGTACCTTCAGCCGCGCACAGATTTCCTTCAGGCGACCGGCGACATCGATCTGCAACTGCTCGGATTCCACCACGCACGGGCCGGCAATGAGAAACAGAGGCCGGTGCAATCCAACCTCGAAGCCGCAGAGATCCATGCGCTCAGGCGACGAGTTGCGCGCGCGCTCGCACCGGATCGGCGATCGAGACTCGCCGGCGCTCGAGTGCCGCGTTGACGAATGCGATAAACAGCGGATGGCCGCGGCGTGGATTGGAAGTGAATTCGGGATGGAACTGGCAGCCGAAGAACCAGGGATGGCCGGCGAGCTCGACCATCTCGCACAAATCTCCGGCGGTGGCACTCTTGGCCCATGCACCGACCGTCAGCCCGGCCGCCTCGAGGCGCGGCAGGTAATGATTGTTGACTTCGTAGCGGTGCCGGTGGCGCTCGGCGACCGTCGTCGCGCCGTAGATCCGGTGCGCGAGCGATCCGGGCACCACCTCGCAGGGCTGGGCGCCGAGACGCATGGTGCCTCCAAGATCGGAGCGATGGTCGCGGCGCTCGATCGACCCGTCGCGATTCTGCCACTCGGTGATCAGCGCCACCACCGGGTGCGGCGTCGCGGCATCGAACTCGGTGCTGTTCGCGTTGGCGAGGCCAGCCTTGTGCCGCGCGTATTCGATGACCGCCAGTTGCATCCCCAGGCAAATGCCAAGATAGGGAATGCCGTTCTCGCGCGCGTAGCGAATCGCCTTGATCTTGCCCTCGACGCCGCGCTTGCCGAATCCGCCCGGCACCAGAATCGCGTCTACGCCCTTGAGGCAGTCGATACCGTCGCGTTCCACGGCTTCGGAATCGACGTAATGAATGGCGACCTTGCTGCGGGTGTGAATGCCGGCGTGGGTCAGCGCTTCCGACAATGATTTGTACGACTCGGTCAGGTCGACGTATTTGCCGACCATGGCGATGTTGACTTCGTGCTGCGGATGGACCAGCGCTTCGACAAGGTTGCGCCAGGTCGTGAGATCGGCGGGACGAGGACTCAAGGAAAGCTTGCGGCAAACGATCTCGTCCAGCCCTTCGGCATGAAGCGCGGCCGGAATCTTGTAGATCGAATCGGTATCCAGCGCCGGGATCACGGCCTCGGGCGGCACGTTGGTGAAGAGCGCGATCTTGCGGCGGTCGCCGTCGGGCAAAGGCCGGTCGGCGCGGCAGAGCACGACGTCAGGCTGGATACCGATCTCGCGCAGCTCCTTGACCGAGTGCTGCGTCGGTTTGGTTTTCATCTCGCCGGCGGTGGCGATGAACGGCACCAGCGTCAGATGAATGTAGCAAACATTGTCGCGGCCGAGGGTAATGCCCATCTGCCGGATTGCTTCGAGAAACGGCAGCGATTCGATGTCACCTACCGTTCCGCCAACTTCGACCACCGCTACTTCGGCCTCGGTCCCATTCACGGTGGTGGCGTTGGCAATCCAGCTCTTGATCTCGTCGGTGATATGCGGAATGACCTGTACGGTGCCGCCGAGATAATCGCCGCGGCGCTCCTTGCGGATGACGCTTTCGTAGATCTGGCCGGTGGTGAAATTATTCCGCCTGCTCATCTTCACGTCGGTGAAGCGCTCATAATGACCGAGATCCAGGTCCGTCTCGGCGCCATCCTCGGTGACAAAGACTTCGCCGTGCTGAAACGGGCTCATCGTCCCCGGATCGACGTTGATATACGGATCGAGCTTGAGATTGGTGACACGGATGCCGCGGGAAGCAAGGATCGCGGCGAGAGACGCGGCGGCGATGCCCTTCCCCAGAGAGGAGACGACGCCACCGGTCACGAAAACGAACTTGGTCATGGACGACAAGTCCTG
>DATNNK010000216.1:0-2471 GCA_035601875.1 Casimicrobiaceae bacterium
TGACCGTGAAATGGGATCTGCCTGCGATCTCAGACTGAATCTGAATTCGATTTGCTTTTCGGGGCGCGCGTTGGGAGCGTGTTCCGGCGGTGGACATGCAGCCATAACCTTGTAATTTTGCTGCCAAAGGAGATATCTCCCGTGGACCACAATCCGAACCTCTCTCGCCGCTTGGTTCTAAGGGGGCTGCCTTAGCAAGTCTTCATCGCCCGTTACTCGAAGCCGAGCCCCCGCACGATAAATGCGGTGATCTGTTCGACCACCTCTTCGGGCGACACGTCATTCTTCAGCGACCAGCCTCGCAAGGCGATCATGACGGGCAGAAACGTCAGCATGTTCGCGGACAAGTGCGGATGCGGTAATGGCACGCGTAGCTCCCGCGCGGCATCGATGATGATGCGCTCGAACATGCCGATGAATTCCTCGACGCGCGCCAGGATCACACGACGCGAGCGCTTGTCGAGCAGGTGGCTGTCCTGAAAGATCAGGAGGATCTCGCGCCGGTGACGATACATCACCTGCGAGATTGCGCGCACCGCGGATCGAACGCGTCCCACGGGATCGTGCGACGTATCGAGCGCCTTGCGCGCCTGTTCGTTGTACTCGGCGACGATCCGGTCGCAGACCATGTAGAGGATATCGTCCTTGGAGCTGACATAGTTGTAGATCGTGCCTTGCGTCATGTTGGCCGCTCGGCCGATGTCGCGCACAGTCGCATTGTGAAAGCCCTTTTCGATGAACACCGCGACAGCGGCGTTGATCAGGCTCTCGCGTCTTTCGCGCACGCGAGCCGGGTTCTTGGTCGCGGTTTTGATGCGCCGCGATTGCGGCGCAAGGCGAGAGTCGAGCTTTTCCTGCGACTCCACTTCGGCACCTCTTTTCTGAGCGCTCAGTCAGTCTAGCTTACCGTGGCGATCCAGGATTGGGCAAGGCGTCAACGGCTCGCGACGGCGATTCTCCCTATGGGGCACCGCCGGTATTGCCGCACTGCCGTATTGACAGGACGCTTCGCGCGCCACTATTCTGAGCGCCCAGTCAGTTTTGCCAAGAGTCGACATCGGCCATAGGAGGAGAACCATGAAGAGGCTGCTGCTCGCCGCCGCTGTGGCGTTGCTTGCCGTCGCACTGCCCGTCGCTGCCCAGCAACAGGGCGTTACCTCGGATACGATCACCATTGGCGCGCACGGACCGATCACCGGCCCTGCCGCGTACATCGGTCTCGCCGGCCGCGACGGCATGTTGCTCGCGATCAAGGAAATCAACGCCGCCGGCGGAGTCAACGGCCGCAAGATTGTCGCGGTGTTCGAAGACGACGGCCACGCGCCCACCAAGGCGCTCGCCGCAGTCAAGAAGCTCGTCGAGCAGGACAAGATCTTCGCCGTCATGTCGGTCGGCGGCAGCAACGCGACGGTCGGCGCGGTCGACTACATGAAGGAGAAGGGCGTTCCCTACTACGTTTCGATTGCGTCGGCGCCGCAGGTGACATGGCCGCACGCGCGCAACCTTTTCCGCGGCGGCACGACCGAAACCGCGCGCTATGGCGAGTTGTACGCGGAATTCCTGGCCACCCATTACAAGGCCAAGCGGATCGCGATCATGAGCGGGCGCGAGGAGTATCCGCGCAACGAAGGCGACGCGACCGTCGACAAGCTGAAGAACTGGTTTCAGATGGCGCCGGCGGTCCGCGTTGAGTTCAACATCGGTGACAAGGACTTCACGCCGCAGCTCGTCGAGGTGCAGAAAGCCAATCCCGACGTGATCGCGTTCTTCGGCAATCCGGCCGAGGCCGCGATCGCCATGCGCCAGGCGAAGGAGCTCGGCCTGAAACAAGCTTTCTTCGTCGGCAGCAACATGGTCGACCCGGGGCTGGTAATGGTGGCCAAGAGCACGGCGGAAGGCGTCATGGGATTCTCACTGATACCGTATCTGCCGGGCTCGAAAGCGCCGGACATGGTCAAATGGGAAGCGGCCTGGAAGAAGGAGTACCCGAATGCTCCTGCCGGACGTCCCAACAACTTCGACCTGCTCGCGTACGGCGACATGTACGTGCTCGCCGAGGGAATGAAGCGAGCGGGGTCGAGCCTGTCCACGGACGGACTGATCCGTGCGCTGGAAGGCATTCAGAATTACCGCGTGGGTCCGGTCGCCACGCCGCGTACGTTTTCGACCCAGCACCACATCGGCAACCTCGCACTCGTACCCATGGTGGTGAAGGATGGCCAATGGGAACCGGTGCAGTGGTCGAGCACGCGGCAAAGCGACATCCTCAATCGGTACCAGTAAGCACGACGCGCGGGTGACTCCGCCCCTTTGTCATTCCCACGAAGCGGGAATCCAGTGTCGTTGAAGCGACGTCGCTGGATCCCCGATTTTAGGGGGATGACAACCGGTGAACGATGACCCTCACCCTCGCGCTACAGCTCGCGATCGCCGGCATCAGTGTCGGCAGCATCTACGCGCTCGTTGCGTTG
>DATNNK010000217.1:0-3899 GCA_035601875.1 Casimicrobiaceae bacterium
CGTCACATCGCGCAGCACCTGGAAGCCAAGCGGCTCGAGCGCCACGGACTCGCTTGCGACCATGTATTCGGTGCCACCCATGGCCTCGTTGACACCGATGATCAGCGGCCGGATGCCATAGGGGTCGCGGAATGCCAGCAGACCGTAGCCGGCGATCATTGCCACGATCGCGTACGCTCCGCGGCAGCGCTTGTGAACCGCCGCGACCGCGGTAAAGATCGCGTTGGCGTCGAGCTTGGCATGATGCGCGGCGCGCTCCAGCTCGAGCGCGAGCACGTTGAGCAGCACTTCCGAATCGGAGTCGGTATTGACATGACGAAAGTCGAGCTGAAAGAGCTCGCGCTTGAGCGCTTCGCTATTGGTCAAATTGCCATTGTGCGCAAGGGTGATGCCGAACGGCGAATTGACATAGAACGGCTGCGATTCGAGCTCGGACGAAGCGGAACCTGCGGTCGGATAACGGCAATGGCCGATGCCGGCGTTGCCGGTGAGCTCGCGCATGTTGCGGGTGCGGAAGACGTCGCGCACGTAACCGGGCGCCTTGTACATATGAAACACCGGACCCTCGCTGGTCACGATGCCGGCTGCCTCCTGACCGCGGTGCTGCAGGAGCAGCAAGCTGTCATACAGGAGCTGGTTAACCGGCGTATGCGTAACGGCGCCGACGATTCCACACATAGCTTCTATCCTAAGGTCAAACTACCGCCGCCTCCATTCACGTGGACGCCGGTCTTTGCCGGTCGTCCGGGTTTGCCGTCGCCTGGGCCATAGTCGAGGCGCTTCGCCAACGCCTGCGGCAGCCACGGGCGCAAGCTCAACGCGGCGATCACCAGCGGCGGGGCAAGCAACGCATTCTGCCACCATTCCTGGCGAGGCAAGGTCGTCAAGCCGGCCAGCAATACAGCTATGACAACAATAAGCACGCCGCGTGCCACACCGAACACGGCACCGAGCAAACGATCGACGAAACCGAGCCCGATCGCGCGGATGGCTCTCGACAGCACCCAGCCCAGCAGCGCGCCGACCAGGGCGACGACGAGGAAAATCAGGGCGAACGCAGCCAGGTAGCGGGTCACGGGGTCGCCCAGCGCCGGCAGCATGGCTGCCACGGCCGGGGAGAATTGAATCGCCGCCAGCACCGCCGCGATCAACGCCACCAGCGACATGACGACGCGAATCAAGCCGCGCCAGAACGCGAATACGGTCGACAAGGCAACGATGCCGATGACGATCAGATCGAATGCGCTCATCGCAGGGTAGACGGCGTCATCTTGTCGTCACTACGCCGTGATACCCCGCCGCATTGAGCTTGGCCAGCTCCGCGTCGGCAACTTCGCGTGTCGAGTAAGGACCGACGCGCACGCGTCGCATGGTGCCCTGCTGCGTCTTCAGAGTCTCGGTATACGCGGGAAATCCCGAGGTCTTGAGCTTCGACGCAAGGGCGGGTGCCGCTTTCGCATCGGCAAACGCGGCCAACTGGACGACAAAACCTCCCGCCGGCGAAACCACATTCGGGCGGGTATCGCCGGCTTCAGACTTCGACGCAGACGCGGCAGGCTTCTGCGGTTCGGGATTGGCAGCGATCACGCTGGATGCGGTCGGTCCGGCGGGAGGCGCGACTTCGGGAGGGGGTTGCGCGGGTTCGACCGGTTTGCCGCTCGCATTGAGCGCATCAGCCGGCTTTGCCTCGACCGGAGGATCGGGCGCGACGGGAGCCGGCTTCGCCGATGTCGATGGGCCAGCGCGATCCGGCGCAGCTTTCCCATCCGCTCCCTTGCCAGGCGAAAGCGGCGTAATGAACTTGCCGCTATCGATCGGGGGAATCTGGATCGATACATCGTCGCCCAGCGGTTTCGGATCGCTTTCGAGCAACAGCGGAAGAATGACCGCGGCCGCAAGTGCCAGCACGATCGCTCCCACCAGCCGGCGGCGGGCGCGTCGCTTGAGCTCTTCGACGGCGGGGTCGGCGGCTTCGGGTCGTGTCAGCATGCACTCTTGGGAACTCAGCCAGCGCGGCGATCCGTCAACGCCAGCGCCGCGGCCACCGTCAGAAACGAGCCGAAAACAATAATTCTATCAGCTTCCGCGACCGCTTCCCTCACGGCGCGGTACGCCGAGGCGGGATCGGCGAAGGCTCGAATGTCCGCAGGCGCGACACCGGCAGCTTCCAGGCGCAGGCGCAAATCTAAAGCAGTTGCGCCTCGAGGCGGCGGCAGGCTTGCGATGTACCAGCGGTCCACGCGCGGCAGCAATGCCGCGATGACGCTGTCGATGTCCTTGTCGGCCATGATCCCGAACACTGCCCATGTCCGCGGATGAAATCCCATCGAAGCAAGGCCGTCGGCCAACGCAGCAGCAGCCTGCGGATTGTGGGCGACGTCGTACACTGTCACCGGCCGTCCAGGCAGAACCTGCAGCCGCCCGGGAAGCTCGACGCTGACGAGGCCTTCTCGTATCGCGCCCATGGAAACCGCAAGCCGATCGCGTAAAACGTCGAGCGCGGCGAGCGCCGTCGCCGCGTTGGCAAGTTGATAGGCTCCGCGAAGCGCCGGCATCGGCAACCCGTGGCGCGCGCCTCCCGGTCCGCGATAGCTCCACTGCCCGTCGTGAGCAGTGAAATCGTAGTCGATGCCGATCCGCAGCAGCCTGGCATCGATCGCGCTCGCCTGCGCAAGCAAGGTAGTCGGCGGACTGCGATCGGCGCAGATCGCGAAAGCGCCGGGGCGAAAGATGCCCGCCTTCTCGCGGCCGATCTCCTCGCGCGTCGTTCCGAGATAATCGACATGATCGATCGCCACCGTGGTGACGATCGCGACGTCGGCATCGATCACATTGACCGCGTCGAGCCTGCCTCCCAGGCCGACTTCGAGCACGGCCACGTCGAGGTCGGCGCGCGCGAGCAAGCGTAGCGCGGCGAGAGTGCCGAACTCGAAGTAGGTGAGCGGCGTCGTCAGGCGCACGGATTCGACCGCGGCAAACGCTTCGAGCAAGGCATCGTCGGTCGCGTCGGCCGCACCGATGCGCATGCGCTCGTTGTAGCGCAAAAGGTGCGGCGAGGTATAGGCTCCGACCCGATAGCCGCCGGCACGCAGCATGCATTCGAGCAACGCGCAGGTCGAGCCCTTGCCGTTGGTGCCGCCGACGGTGATCACAGGGCATGTCAGCGCGACTCCAAGACGCGCGAAGACCGCGTTGACGCGGTCGAGCCCCATCGCGATCGCCTTGGGATGAAGCGTCTCGAGATACGCGAGCCATTCGCTCAGCGTCGAGGCTTGTCTCACTGATGGAGCGACGAAGCGGCGCGCAGCAGGCGCACGAAGCGCTTCAGCCCGAGGGAAGCGGCTGGCTCTGCAACAAGGTCAGCAGCTTGGGCAGATCGTCCTTGAGCTGACGGCGATCGACGATCATGTCGATGGCGCCTTTTTCCAGCAGAAATTCGGCGCGCTGAAAACCCTCGGGAAGCTTTTCGCGCACGGTCTGCTCGATCACTCGCGGGCCCGCGAACCCGATCAAAGCTCCGGGCTCAGCGATAACGATGTCGCCGATCATCGCAAAGCTGGCTGAAACCCCGCCCATGGTCGGATCGGTGAGAATCGATACGAATGGAAGCCGCGCCTTGGTCAGCTCCTGCAGCACCGCGGTCGTCTTCGCCATCTGGAAGAGCGAACTGACGCCTTCCTGCATGCGCGCTCCACCGCTGGAAGTAATGCACACGAACGGGATGCGATTCTCGTACGACACGCGCACGCCGCGCACAAAGCGCTCGCCGACCACCGAACCCATCGAGCCGCCCATGAAATCGAATTCGAAGACCGCCAGCACCAGCGGTGCCGACTTGATGCTTCCCTGCATGACTACCAGCGAATCGGTTTCTCCGGTTTCTTCCAGTGCGGCCGACA
>DATNNK010000218.1:0-8997 GCA_035601875.1 Casimicrobiaceae bacterium
GCGGTCGACACGCGCCTTCGCCGCGTCGACGTTCCCGCTGGCGAGCGCGGAGCGTGCTTCAGCAAGCAGGGTGTCTGCGGAAACGGGCGGAGACAAGAAGTGTCAGTGATGCGCGGGTGGAACGCTGGCGCGCGTTTTCGGCGCGCTCATCGGGCGGCAATCGCCTCCATCCTACGAAAAGAGATATTTACGCTGCGCATCCCAGCCTTCCTGCGGCATCCGCTTGAAGCCGCTCTTCGCGAACAGCATCCAGCGCCCGACCACGAACGCCAACAGGACGTTTGCCTCAGGCACCGGATCGCCGGTCCATGCGCCACCCGCCTGCGCGATCTTGAGCGACTGGCGAATCGATGCCTCGATCCGATCGTAGAGCTGATTCATTCGCACCTGCAGGCGTTCGTCTTCGTTGACCAGTGCGTCGCCGATGAGCACCCGCGTCATCCCGGGATTCTTCTCCGCGAAGCCGAGCAGCAGCGTCACCATTTGCGCCGCCTGCGCCGCGCCGTCGGTCGACTCGGTGGTGATGCGGTTCACCATCGAAAAAAGCGTCGACTCGATGAATTCGATCAGTCCCTCGAACATCTGCGCCTTGCTGGCGAAATGGCGGTATAGCGCTGCTTCCGAAACATCGAGGCGCGCAGCCAGCGCCGCGGTGGTGATCTTCTCACCGCGGGGAGACTCCAGCATCGTTGCCAGCGTCTGCAGAATCTGCAATCGACGCTCGCCTGGTTTGCTCGCCATCGCGTTCTCCCCTTCCTGCGGTCGGCAGTTGGAAACCGCGGCAAACGCGGCACACGCGCCCACCGCGACCGGTACTTCAGCCTGCCTTGATCATCGTGCCGACGCCCTCGTTGGTCAGCACTTCCAGCAGTAGCGCGTGTTCGACCCGCCCATCGATGATATGCGAGCTCTTGACGCCGTTCCTGATGGCGTCGAGCGCGGAGCCGATCTTGGGCAGCATGCCGCCGTGGATGGTGCCGTCGGCGAACAGCGCTTCGATTTCGCTGGCGGTCAATCCGGTCAGCAGCGTGCCATCCTTGTCGAGCACGCCGACGGTATTGGTCATCAATACTAGCTTCTCCGCGTTCAGCGTCTCGGCAAGCTTGCCCGCGACCAAATCAGCGTTGATATTGTAGGCCTCGCCCTCCTTGCCGACCCCGATGGGCGCGATCACCGGGATGAAGTCGCGCGAATCGAGCAGATTGATCAGCTCCGGATCGATCTTTTCGATCTCACCGACGAGTCCTATGTCGATGAATTCGCCGTGATTGCTCTCGCTTTTCAATAGCATCTTGCGCGCGTGGATGAACGCACCGTCCTGGCCGGTGAGGCCGACTGCGCGACCGCCATGCTGGTTGATCAAACCGACGATTTCCTGATTGAGCTCGCCCAGGACCATTTCGACGACGTTCATGACCTTTTCGTCGGTCACGCGCATGCCCTGGCGGAACTCGCTCGGAATGCCCATCGTCTTCAACAGGTCGCCGATTTGCGGGCCGCCGCCGTGCACGATGACCGGGTTCATGCCGACTAGCTTGAGCATGACCACATCGCGCGCAAAACCGGCCTTGAGCGCGGCCTCGGTCATGGCGTTGCCGCCGTACTTGATCACGATCGCCTTGTCGTGAAACCGCTGGATGTACGGCAGCGCTTCGGCGAGGATCTGGGCCTTGAGGGCGGCCGATGCGGCCTCGATCGGCATGACGAGCACCTCACTTAAGCGGCGGACGCGACGGGTTGCGGCGATTGTACCGGAACAGCGGAAACAAAACACCCGCGCCGCTTTTTAGACGAGTAAGCCCTAACTGGCCAAGCACGGATCGCGTTGTATCGAACAACGCATTTTGTTATCTTGGCGGATGCTTAAGGAGCTGCCGGACCCCATCGATGTTGGCCTCGTCCGTCGCGTGCTCGTCACCAAGCTCCGGCATCACGGCGATGTTTTGCTCACCTCTCCGGTGTTCACGGTGCTCAAGCGCGCGCTCCCGGCGGCGGAGATCGACGCGCTGGTCTATGCCGAAACCGCGCCGATGCTCGAGGGCCACCCCGCGATTGCGCGGATCCATGTCATCGATCGCACCGCCAAGCACCGGGGATTCATCGCCCATGCGCGAGCGGAGGGCGATTTGCTCTCCGCGCTGCGCGCACGGCGCTACGATCTCGTGGTTCACCTGACCGAGCATCCGCGCGGCATATGGCTCGCGCGTTTGCTCCGGCCGCGCTACAGCGTCGCGCGCGAGCTCGACCGCGCGCATTGGCTGTGGCGCAAGAGCTTCACCCATTACTACCGGTTGCCGCGATCGACACCACTCCATCTCGTCGAATGCAATCTCGACGGCTTGCGCCGCATCGGAGTGCAGCCGACGTCGGCCGAGAAAGCGCTGGTGCTGGTCCCCGGCGAAGCCGCGACCAGGAGCGCGCGCACCTTGCTTGAGCAGCACGGCGTGGAGCCGCGGCGTTTCATTCACCTTCATCCAGGATCGCGCTGGCTGTTCAAGTGCTGGTCGGCGGAACGCTATGCGCAATTCGTCGATCGGCTGTCGGAACTCGGGTGGCGGATCGTCATCACCGGCGCGCCGGATTCCCCCGAGCGGAGTCTGGTCGATGCAATCGTCGCGCAAACCGCGCGCTCCACCCGCGCCAACCTGGTCGATTTGACCGGCCAGCTCAACCTGCGCGAGCTTGCCGCGGTCACCCGGGAAGCGCGGATATTCGTCGGCGTCGACTCGGCACCGATGCATATCGCAGCGGCCATGCAAACACCGGTGATCGCGCTGTTCGGACCCAGCGGCGAGTTCGAGTGGGGTCCCTGGCACGTGCCGCATCGAATCATCACCTCGACGAATCATCCTTGCCGGCCTTGCGGAATCGACGGCTGTGGCGGCGGCAAGATATCCGAATGCCTCACCACACTCCCCGTCGAACGCGTTTGTGCAGCGCTTGCGGAATTGATCGACGCCACCAACGCGACCGGCAGCGTGGCATTGCGGGTCTGATCGTGCGTCTAGCGATCATTCGGCAACGCTATACGCCTTACGGCGGCGCCGAGCGTTTTGTCGAGAGCGCATTGGAAGCGCTGCTCGAGCGCGGCGTCGCTATTTCGCTCTATACGCGGCAGTGGCCCAACACCCGCCTCCAGCTGATCGAGCCGGTGCTGTGCAACCCGTTCTATATCGGCCGTCTGTGGCGCGATTGGAGCTTCGCCCGCGCGGTGTGCGGTGCCGTCGCAAAAAAGGCGCCAGAGTTGGTGCAGTCGCACGAGCGCCTGCTTTGCTGCGACATCTATCGCGCGGGCGACGGCGTGCATCGGGTCTGGCTCGACGAGCGACTGCGCCACGCATCGGCATTCAAGCGCTGGCTGATCGAGTCGAACTTCTACCATCGATATCTGCTCGACGTCGAGCGCCGGCTGTTCGCAAGTCCCTGGCTGCGCGCGGTCATCTGCAATTCAAAGATGGTCCGCGACGAGATTCACGAGCGCTTCGGCTTGAGCCTCGAGAAACTGCCGGTGATCTATAACGCCGTCGACAGCGACGTTTTCTCGCCCGAGCTCAGACAACATCGGGCGGCCGTGCGGCAAAAACTCGGCGTGCCGGATTCGGCAACGGTGTTCCTGCTCGTCGGTTCGGGATATGTACGCAAAGGCGTGGCGACCGCGATCCAGGCACTGTCACGGCTTCCCAGCGATACCTATCTGGTCGTCGTTGGCCGCGATAAATCCGGACGACGCTACAAGCGACTTGCACAGCAGCTCGGCATCACACACCGGGTGGCGCTGCTGGGGGCGCTGGACGATCCCAAGCCCTTCTATGGAGCGGCGGACGCCTTCGTTCTGCCGACGCTGTACGATCCGTGCCCGAACGCGGCCCTGGAAGCGATGGCTTGCGGCTTGCCAGTTGTGACCAGCACCAAATCGGGAGCGGCCGAGCTGGTCATTGAACACGACGCAGGGCTGGTGTGCGAGGCGCGCGACGTCGATGCGCTGGCCCGGCACATGATGACGCTGACCGATCCGGAGGCGCGTCGCCTATTGGGTGCGCGGGCGCGGGAGGCGGTGCTTCCGCTGACTCCGGCGTCGATGACATTGCAGCTGGTGCTGCTGTATCGCGACTTGATCGCCGCGGCGGTCGCGGTGAGAGACGGGGACGAGAAGCCCGCTGCGCTATAATCCCGGGCACTTCGTTCATACGCCGGCAGCGAGGACCAGCTCGCGCGCATCCATCGGCTCTCAATCGGTTTCCCCAATGGGTTCCTCCATCGGTTCCCCATCGTCCTTGTGGCACCCAGTCTGACCCTTTACCGGCGCTTGCTGCGCTACGTCCGTCCCTATTGGTGGGCGTTTGCGCTGGCGATCCTCGGCATGGTCATCGTCGCCGCCGGCGACGTGGTCATGGCTTACATGGTGATGCCCATCATTCAGCGGCTGCAGCACCCGGACCCGGCGATGACGATTCAGTTGCCACTCGCGGTTGTCGCGGTCTTCCTTCTTCGCGGAATGGGCTCATTCATGTCCGAATACGGAATGGCATGGACCGGCCACCGGGTTGTCTTCGATCTTCGACGGCAGATGATCGACCGGCTGCTTTCGCTCCCGACGCCGTATTACGACTCGCAGTCGTCGGGGCGGCTGATCTCCAAGTTCACCTTCGATGCCTATCAGCTCGCTGCCGCCACCTCGTCGGCGATCACGACCGCGATTCGCAGCGCGTTGACCATCGCCGGGAGCCTGGGCCTCCTTTTCTGGCTCAACTGGCAGCTTACGTTGATTTCGATCGTCGTCATGCCGTCGGTCGCCTTGGTGATTCGTTATTTCAGCCGCCGTTTGCGTCGAGTCGCGCGTGACGTGCAGCAGCGCACCGGGTCGATCACCCACGTGCTGGAGGAAATCGTAGGCGCGCAGCGGGTCGTGAAAATTTTCAGTGGGCAGGATTACGAGCGCAAGCGCGCGGTCGCCGGAGCGAACAAGCTTCGGCAGTCGATGAGCAAGCAATCGTCGGCAAGCGCCGCCAGCTCACCGCTATTGCAGTTCGTCGGCGCCTGCGTGGTCGGGTTCATCGTCTATATTGCGCTGAGGCAAAGCGAGACCGGCGGCTTCGACGCAGCGCGGTTCACGGCTTACGTGATAGCACTGCTGACTCTTCTCGACCGCATGCGGTCACTGTCGGGGGTCAATGCCAACATCCAGCGCGGCCTCGCCGCCGCGGAGAGCATTTTCGGATTCATCGACGAAAAGCCGGAAGAGGACCGCGGCACCGTCGTCCTCGAAAAGGTGCGCGGCGAGCTCGCTTTCGACCGCGTGTCGCTTCGCTACGACGGCTCGGACAAGGACGCGCTGCGCGAGGTCAGCCTGGTGATCGCTCCCGGCGAGAGCGTCGGGCTGGTGGGGCCTTCGGGCGGCGGTAAGACATCGCTGGTCAATCTGATCCCGCGCTTCTACCAGCCGACATCGGGGCGAATCATGCTCGACGGCCGAGGCATCGACGAGCTCACGCTCGCCAACCTGCGCAGCCACATTGCGTTGGTGGGCCAGGATGTGACGCTTTTCAACGACACCGTCGCCGCGAACATCGCGTACGGCGCAATGGCCGACGCGACGCGCGATGCCGTCGAGCGCGCCGCCGTCGCTGCGCATGCACTGGACTTCATTCAGGCCTTGCCGAAAGGCTTCGAGACCCTCGTCGGCCAGCACGGCATTCGCTTGTCCGGCGGTCAGCGGCAGCGTATTGCGATCGCGCGTGCGATTCTGAAGAACGCGCCGATCCTGATCCTCGACGAAGCGACGTCGGCGCTCGACTCCGAGTCGGAGCGACATGTGCAGGCGGCGATGGATGCGCTCATGCGGGGACGCACCACCATCGTCATTGCCCACCGGCTATCCACCATCGAACGCGTCGACCGCATCGCGGTGCTCGATGCCGGACGCATCGTCGAACATGGCACACATGCGGACCTGATCGCGCGCGACGGCATTTACGCCAAGCTTCATCGCATCCAGTTTGCTGCGGCGACGGCGCTCGCCTAGCGGGCGGAGACGCCCCATACCATCATGTGCGGCATCACCGGCTATGTAAGCACCGACACGCGGGCATGGGAGTCCCTGCCGAGCATGACCCAGGCTCTGGTGCACCGGGGCCCTGATGCTGACGGTTATTATCGCGACGGCGCGGTGGGCCTCGGTCATCGCCGACTCTCGGTCATCGACGTCGAAGGCAGCAACCAGCCGCTGATCTCTCCCGATCGAGACATCGCGGTCATTTTCAACGGCGAGATCTACAACTATCGCGCGCTGCGGCAGGAGCTCGCGGAGGCCGGCCATATTTTCGCAACCAACGGCGATGGCGAAGTGTTGGTTCACGGTTGGCGTCAATGGGGTCGCCAGTTACTCGAGAAGATCTCGGGCATGTTCGCGTTCGCGATCTGGGATCGCAGGCGCGCCGAGCTGTTCCTCGCGCGCGATCACCTCGGCGTAAAACCCCTGTACTACGCGTGGCACGCCGGATCGTTCGTCTTTGGTTCCGAAATCAAGGCGCTGCTGCGCTTTCCGACCATGCCGCACGATGTCGATCTCGACGCCATGGCCCTTTATCTCGAGTGTCAGTACATTCCGACGCCGTATAGCATTTATGCCGCAATCCGCAAGCTTCCCGCCGGACATTGGCTGTCCTTCCAAAACAGTGCGTTGACGAGTGGGTCGTTCTGGCGTCCGTCGTACGCACCAAAGCACGCGCTTCAGGGAACGGCCGCGGTCGACGCGCTTTCCACCAGATTGTCCTCTTCCATCCAATCGATGCTCGTCGCCGATGTGCCGCTCGGTGTCTTCGTCAGCGGCGGTATCGATTCCAGCCTGATCGCGGCGCTCGCGACGCGGATCTCCGGCCGTGCGCTCGATACCTTCACCCTGGGCTTCAGGGGTAACGACGTCGGCAGTGAGCACGAGGAGGCCGCGCGCGTCGCGCGTCACATCGGCAGCAACCATCACTGCCTGATGCTGAGCCCTGAGGAGGTCTTGCCGGCCCTCGACCGATGGGGCGAAGTCTTTGACGAGCCCTTCGGCGACCAAGCGGCGTTACCTACGATGCTCCTTGCGCAGCACGCCAGAAAAAATGTAACGGTCGTTCTTACCGGTGAAGGAGCCGATGAAGTTTTCGGCGGCTATAGCAACTATGGCAAACGCATCCGCGAAGATCGCTTGACCAGCGTGCTTGGCGCGCGCGGCTCCCCCCTGCCTTTCCTGATACGCCGGCTTCCTGCACGGATTGCGCGCGATCGAATCCTCAAGGCGGCAGCCGAGCCACGCTCCCGGCGATACGCGACAATCCCGAATATTTTTGACGCGCTCCTCCGACGCGAATACTTTACCGAAAAGTTTCGACGTTCTGTCTCGGCCAGCATCACCGATCGCGCGGAGCTGTTCTATAACGAGTGTGATTCACCGTCATACCTCGATCACCTGCTCAATATCGATGCTCGATTGTGGCTGCCCGATGATCTGCTGGCGAAGGTCGATCGATCGACAATGGCGCATTCCCTGGAAGCGCGGGTGCCTTACCTGGACCACGATTTTTTCGGATGGTGTGCACGGTTGCACCCCGCGGACAAAGTGCGCGGCAAGGGACGCAAGCTGCTCCTGAAGCGACTCGCAGAGCGGCACCTTCCCCTCGACATCGTGCATCGCCCGAAGCAGGGATTCATGATGCCATTGCAGCGATGGCTAGGTCGCGAGTTGAAAGGCGATCTCGAACACGCACTTGGTCCGGCTGGATTGCAACGGCGAGGATTGATTCGATCGGACGCGATAGAGCGCCTGCTCCGCGAACATACCCTCAACGTTCACAACCACGCCATGCGGCTCTGGGTTTTGTTGATCCTCGAGCGCTGGTTTGCACGGTACGAACCCTCCTTCTCGCTTTAGCGCCCGTGCGGCCGCTCTCGATCGTCCATACCGAGAACTCCGCTGGCTGGGGAGGTCAGGAAATCCGCATTCTCAGCGAGGCTCGCGGAATGCTGGAGCGCGGCCATCGAGTAACGCTTCTGACGCCTCCCGAGACGCCGATCTATGACGCAGCTGCGCGCTACGGCGTTCCGGCCGTTCCCCTTGGCATACGTCGAAAACAGCCTTCCGATCTTTGCGTCCTGCGCGCCTGGCTGTCGAGCCATAGGCAGTCGATTGACATCCTTAACACGCACAGTTCCACCGACAGCTGGCTTGGTGCCCTTTCCTGTGCTTCCATGGCCAATGCGCCGCCCATCGTCCGCACGCGGCATGTATCAACGCACATCAACAACAGCGCCGCGACGCGGTGGCTCTATTGTCGGGCAGCAGCTCACATCGTAACCGCTGGTGAGGCGGTACGCCGTAGCATTGCCGACACCACTGCGGTCCCACTCGAGCGAATGACGTCGGTTCCCACAGGCATTGATCTTCAGCAATTCGTTCCGGGCGATGCCATCGCCGCGCGATCGAGGGTCGGTCTGCCGCAAAGGCCCACGCTGGGTATCGTCGCCACTCTGCGTGATTGGAAGGGCCATGAATACCTGTTCGAGGCGATCGCCCTCGAGCCAAAAGCGTGGGCGGGCTGGAATATCGTAGTCGTTGGTGACGGGCCGCATCGCGCGAAGCTTGATAGGCGAGTCGCGCAACTCGGGTTGGGGGACAAGCTGCGCTTCGTCGGTCAGCAGCACGATGTTGTGCCCTGGCTTCAGTCGTTGGATCTCTTCACGCTGCCGTCTTATGGAGAGGAAGGTGTGCCGCAAGCGATCATGCAAGCAATGGCGTGCGCAATCGCGGTGGTCTCAACACCGGTCGGCGCGATTCCCGAAGCGGTGGACGATACTGTCACGGGGATCCTGGTCGAACCACGTTCGGCGAGCGCTCTCAGCGCCGGTCTCGCGCGTTTGCGCGACGACCCGGAATTGCGGGCGCGCTATTCACTGGCGGGGCGGGCTCGTGCAATCGGGTTTTTTGGCATCGATCGAATGCTCGATGGCATGGAATCG
>DATNNK010000219.1:0-3730 GCA_035601875.1 Casimicrobiaceae bacterium
AGACAGTCGCGGGAACCGCAGAGGCTTGCGCTGCCGGTTGGCGTGCCGAGATGGGTTCAGCCGCCGCCAAAGGCGCGAACAGGAGCGCGGAGGCAAGGCTCGCTGTGAGCATGCGAGCCCGGGCGGAGTGGCTCCCGTTCGAGGCTAGTCGCCCGATCATTTGCTCATTTTAGCTATTTTTCAAGCGCTTGCAATTCCGAATCGCAAGCGAGCTCATTTCGGCTGCGGTTTGCTAGGCGCGGCGGCTCGCCTGAGGCGACGTTCCTTGGGATCGGCGATCAGCGCCCGATAGACTTCGACCCGGTCGCCGTCGGCAAGCACTGCCTTGCGATCGGAGAGCTTGCCGAAGATCCCAACCCGGGCGCGACCCATGTCGACGTCGGGATGGCGCTCCGCGAGACCCGAAGCTTCGAGCGCGTCGTCGAGGGTGGCGCCGGCCGGCAGTCGCACCGCGATCTCCGTGGCACGATCCGGCAGCGCGAGAACGACGGTAACCTCGATATCGGGGGCGTTCTCAATCATGATCGCTGCTGGTGCAGGTCGTCGGCGCGTTTGACGAAGGCATCGATGAAGGTCGTCGCGATGTGGTCGAACACCGGTCCGATCAAGCGTTCGAGTACGGGTCCCGCGAACTCGTAGCGCAGATCGAACACGATCTTGCAAGCTGTCGGCGCGAGCGACTGGAAATGCCAGCTGCCGTCGAGCTGACGAAACGGCCCGTCGCGCAACTCGATGACGATGAGCTCGGGCCGCTCGTTACGATTGGCGGTCGTAAAGTGTGCCCGCACGCCGTGATAGTTGATATCGATCCTCACCAGCGACGCGGTCGGAGTTCGCTCGAGAATGGTGGTGCCGTCGCACCACGGCAAAAACTCGGGGTAATCCTCAACCCGCTCGACCAGGTCGAACATCTCCTGCGCGCCGTGCTCGACGAGCACCGATTTGCTGACGCTGGCCATTGTTACAATAGCGCGGAAGTCGGAAAGGGCGGGAACGAGCGAGAGAGCGGGCAACTTAGTTGGCAACTGAGTTGGCACCCGAGTCGGCAACTGAGCGAGCACCTGAGTCGGCACACCATGAGCATCGTCGAAAACAAAAAAGCCTATCACGACTACTTCGTGGAGGAGAAATTCGAGGCGGGGGTGGCGCTCGAGGGTTGGGAAGTGAAGGCAATCCGAGCCGGACGAGCTCAATTGAAGGAAGCCTACGTGGTCGTGAAAAGCGGCGAGATCGTGCTTCTCGGCGCCCACATCACGCCGCTGGCGACGGCGTCAACCCACATCAAGCCCGATCCGACACGCACGCGCAAGCTATTGATGCATCGACTGGAGATCAACCGGCTGATCGGCAAGGTTCAGCGCGCGGGCTACACGCTGACTCCGCTGAATCTGCATTTCAGCAAGGGACGCATCAAGCTGGAGATCGGCCTCGCGCGTGGGAAGAAGCAATACGACAAGCGGGAGACCGAAAAGCTGCGCGACTGGACGCGCGAAAAGCAGCGGCTGCTGCGCAACCGGTCAGGGGCGCCTCGCGCCTCGCGCTCAGGGTGAGCCGAGCAGGCGCCGTTCCGGTCGTGATTCGCGCCGCGGCGGACGCGGACCTGCCGGCGATTGCGAAGCTCTACGCGCATCATGTTCTCACTGGGACCGCGTCGTTCGAGGTCGCGCCACCCACGGTGGACGAAATGCGCCGCCGCCACCGCGACGTTGTCGCGCAGGGATTGCCTTACTTCGTCGCGTCGCTGTCGGACAACGGTACGGAGATCGCGGGCTATGCCTATGCCACTGCGTACCGCTCCCGAGTTGCCTACCGGCACACGGTCGAGGATTCAGTGTACGTCGATCCCGGCTGCGTCCGGCGCGGTGCGGGCCGCGCATTGCTCGCCGCGGTGATCGCCGCCTGCGAGACGCTAGGCTACCGCCAGATGGTCGCGGTGATCGGCGGCTCCGACAATGCAGCGTCAATTTCTCTGCACGCAGCACTAGGCTTCCGGCACGCCGGGTTATTGCCGGCGGTCGGGCACAAGTTCGACCGCTGGATCGACACCGCGTTGATGCAGCGCGCTCTCGGTCCCGGCGCGTCGACGCCTGCGCCGTGACGCAGCATAGGCCGATGGCGCCCTCCGAGCTTTCCGCCGGGCTCGACCGCAATACGGCGAACTACGTTCCGCTGTCGCCTATCCAGTTCCTTGAGCGCAGCGCGCTCGTCTATCCCGACAAGGTGGCAGTGCGACACGGCGAGCGCGCGATTAGCTATCGCGAGTTCGAGTCGCGTTGTCGGCGATTCGCTTCGGCGCTGGCGCAACGCGGCATACGCCGTGGCGATACCGTGGCGATGATTGCGCCAAACGTCCCGGCACTGCTCGAGGCTCACTACGCGGTGCCCGCGCTTGGCGCGGTGCTCAATGCGCTGAACTACCGGCTCGACGCCCGCGGAATTGCGTTCTGTCTCGAGCACGGTCAGGCCAAGGCTTTGATCACCGATTCCGAGTTTGCACCTGCGGTCGGCGAAGCGCTGCGCATCCTGGGGCGCGAGCTTATGGTGATCGATATCGACGATCCACTCGCCGCGGACCCCCGCCCGCGTCTTGGCAAGCTCACCTACGCGGAGCTGCTGGCCGAGGGCGACCCCTCATATGCCTGGCCCGGTCCGCGCGATGAATGGGATTCGATGTGCCTGCTCTACACCTCAGGGACCACCGGTGATCCGAAGGGCGTCGTCTACCATCATCGCGGCGCGTATCTCAACGCGCTGGGCAACGCGCTGGCGTTCGGACTCCGGCCTGACAGCGTGTATCTGTGGACGCTGCCGATGTTCCATTGCAGCGGCTGGACATACACCTGGGCAGTGACTGCGGTCGGCGGCACGCATGTCTGCCTGCGCCGAGTCGATCCCGCGTTGATCTTTCAGGCGATACGCGATCACCACGTGACGCACCTGTGCGCGGCGCCGATCGTGCTCAATTTGCTGGTGCATGCGCCCGCGGATGCGCGCCTGGCGCTGGACCACGTCGTCGAGGTCGCGACCGGAGGCGCGGCACCTCCTTCGGCGGTCATCGAGGCGATGGAGCGCATGGGGTTCAGGGTCACGCACCTGTATGGGCTCACCGAATCCTACGGTCCCGCGACGCTCTGTGCCTGGCAGGAAGCATGGTCCGGGATGTCGCTCACCGAGCGCGCCCGGATGATGTCACGCCAGGGCGTGCCGATGCCGACCATGGCGCGGGTGATGGTGGCCGATCCCGACACCCAGCTTCCGGTAGCGCAGGATGGCGGATCGATGGGCGAGGTCATGTTGCGCGGCAATACGCTGATGAAGGGTTATCTGCGCAACGAGAAAGCGACTGCGGCGGCGTTTCGCGGCGGCTGGTACCACACCGGCGATCTCGGCGTCTGGCACGCCGACGGCTACATTGAGATCAAGGACCGCTCGAAGGACGTCATCATTTCGGGCGGCGAGAACATCAGCTCGCTGGAAGTCGAAGAATGCCTCTATCGTCATCCGCAGGTCATGGAGGCTGCGGTCGTCGCCCGGCCGGACCCGAAGTGGGGCGAGACGCCGTGCGCGTTTGTGACGCTGAAGCCGGATGCAGCGGTCACGACCGCCGACGACATCACCGCCTGGTGTCGCGACCATCTGGCGCACTTCAAGGTGCCGCGCAGCGTGGTGTTCGGGCCATTGCCGAAGACCTCCACCGGCAAGATCCAGAAATTCCTGCTGCGGGAAAAAG
>DATNNK010000220.1:0-30992 GCA_035601875.1 Casimicrobiaceae bacterium
CCCGAACGCGATGCTCGACATAGTCGCGAGCACGATTCTCGATCACCGCCGATTCGATCCCCTGCCGTTGCAGCAGATGAGCGAGCAGCAAGCCGGCCGGCCCGGCGCCGATGATCCCGACCTGCGTGCGCATGGACCTCATTGCGACCTTGGCCCTGGCTAGGGCGCAGGCGTGTCGAGCTGCGCGAAGACTTCCTCGGCTAGATGGAAGGCGCTATTGGCTGCCGGCACGCCGCAGTAAATCGCCGATTGCAGCAACACTTCCTTGATCTGATCGCGGGTGACACCGTTGTTGAATGCGGCGCGGACGTGCAGCCGGAATTCGTCGGGCCGGTTCAACGCCACCATCATCGCCACCGTGATCAGGCTGCGGGTGTGCCGCGGCAGGCCCGGGCGGGTCCATATTTCGCCCCAGGCATAGCGCGTGATCAGTTCCTGGAATTCCTGGTTAAAGGCGTTGCTGCGGGATAGCGCCCGATCGACATGGGCGTCACCGAGCACCGCCCGACGCACCTCCAATCCATTCGAGTACCGCTCGCGCTCTTCCATGGTCCCGCTCCTCAACGATCAAGAAACGCCAGCACCTCGGCGGTGAAACGACTTGCCGCTTCGGCATTCGAGATATGCGCCGCGTCGAGTTCCACATGCTCCGCGCCCGCTATGACCTCGGCCATGCGTCTGCCCTCCGCGGGCGGCGTCGACGCATCGTGGGCGCCGGTAACGATCAGCGTCGGCCGGTCTATTCGCGACAGGGTCGCCCACTGATCCATGTCGCGCACCGCCGCGCACGACGCGACATATCCCTCTGCGGAGCTTGCGATGAGCATGGCGCGCATTCGCTGCACGGTGTCCGCGGCGGCGTCGCGGAATCTCGGCGTAAACCAGACCTCCATGAGCGCATCGGCGATGTCGCTGACGCCACCTCTGTTGACTGCGTCGATGCGCGCATTCCATCGCTCGGCAGAGCCGATTCGCGGCGCGGTGTTGCACAGCACCAGCCTGTCGATGCGTTGCGGCGCATGGACACCCAGCCACATCCCGGCCATGCCACCCATCGACAGGCCGCAGAAGTGCGCGCGATTGATTTTGAGCTCGTCCTGCAGCGCAACGACATCGCGCGCCAGCCGCTCGATGGTGTACGGTCCCGGCGTAACTTCTGACCGCCCGTGGCCGCGGCTGTCGTACCGCAACACGCGAAATCGTGCTGCAAATACGGCGACCTGCGGCTCCCACATGTCGAGATTCGTTCCCAGCGAATTCGACAGCACCAGAAATGGCGCGTCGATCGGGCCATCAAGCCGGTACCGAATTCGTGCGCCGTCGATCGCGGCGAACGAATCCGACTGCGCCTGCTGCGCCAAAGTTGCCGAATCTCGCGTCATGAGCTACTAGAAATCGAAAAATACCGTCTCGGCCGGTCCCTGAGACACGACGTTCCACTCGAGGATCGATTTTTCAGAGCCAGCGGTGGCGACGAGCGTTGCGCGCCGGTCGGCTGGTACGCGCTGCAACACCGGATCGGCTTCGTTGAGCGGCTCATCGGGAAAGTACATCCGCGTAATGAGGTGTCGCAGCATACCGCGCATAAACACCGTCACGACCAGATGCGGAGCCTGTTGCCTGCCGTCAGGACCGGCGACCGGGCCCGGCTTGATAGTGGTGAAGCGAAACGCTCCGCCGCCATCGGTGAGGATGCGTCCGAAGCCGCGAAAAGCGTTCGCCGCTACGGTTTTCTGGCCATGCTCTGGATGCGCGTACTTGCCTTGCGCATCCGCCTGCCAGATTTCCAGGACTCCATCGTTGACCGGCTTTCCGTCACCGTCGGACATGCGGCCCCGGATGCTGATTCGTTCTCCGGGCACTCCGGCGGGCGCGATGGCGTCGATCAGCAGCGGCAAGAATCCGATCCTGAGATAGGGGCCGACCGTTTGTGAAGGCGTGGTGAGCAGGCTCATGGTGTCAGCTGCGGGTCGTTTCCATCGGCGTCTCTTCGCGTCCGCGGAGCACCATGTCGAACCGATAGGCAAGCGCGATATTGGGAATGGTCCGCTCCCAGTCGAATTGCGAAATCAGCCTCTCGCGCGCTTTCTCGTTCGGGATGCTGTTGTACATCGGGTCATACGGCAGCAGCGGATCGCCCGGAAAATACATTTGCGTCACCAGCCGTTGCACCAGGCCCAGACCGAAGAGGGAAAAATGCAGGTGCGCGGGACGCCAGGCGTTGTAATGATTGCGCCACGGGTACGCCGCGGGCTTGATGGTGATGAAGCGGTATGCGCCGTCCGCACCAGTCAGAACGCGGCCGACGCCGGTGAAGTTGGGATCGAGTGGCGCATCGTGGTCGTCGACGTCGTGCCGGTAGCGTCCGGCAGAGTTGGCTTGCCACAGCTCGATGAGCGCATTCGCGACCGGCTTGCTGTTTTCGTCCAACAACCGGCCGGAAACGACAATGCGCTCGCCAATCGGCGCGCCTTCGTGTTGCGCGGTGAGATCATGATCGTTGGGCCCGAGATCGGCGGAGCCGAACAGCGGGCCGGTTACTTCGGAAATAGTGTGCGGCAGATGGACAAGCGGCTTCGAGGGAGCGCGCTTGATGGTCGAGCGATAACCGGGATAGAGGTGCGCCGGCTGAGTATCGAAATACGGCCGCCGGTAACCGAGAACCTTGCTCATCGATTGCTCCTCCTTTTCGCGGCTCTCATTGATCCGCCCGCCGGGCTCCGAACACTGCGGACTTCGACTGATCCATCGACCGCGCCGCCAAATGAACTCGGGCGTGCGCGATCGAAAACGTCAGATGCGCTCGATGATCATCGCGATGCCCTGCCCGACACCGATGCACATGGTACAGAGCGCGTAACGCCCACCCGTTCGGCGCAACTGATACAGCGCCGTGGTCACCAATCTTGCGCCGCTCGCCCCAAGCGGATGGCCGAGCGCGATGGCACCGCCGTTGGGGTTGACGTGTTCTGCGTCGTCGGCGATGCCGTGATCGCGCAGAACGGCCAGCGCCTGCGACGCGAACGCCTCATTGAGCTCGATCACGTCCATGTCACTCAGCTTCAGCCCAGCCTTGGCGAGCACTTTGCGCATCGCCGGCGCCGGCCCGAAGCCCATGATGCGCGGCGCAACGCCCGCGACTGCCGCCGCGACCACGCGCGCCTTCGGTTCCAATCCGAATTTCTTCGCCGCCTCTGCCGATGCGATGAGCACCGCGCAGGCGCCGTCGTTGACCCCCGAGGCATTGCCTGCCGTGACCGTTCCGTCGGGTTTGACGACGCCTTTGAGCCTGGACAGCGATTCCAGCGTCGTGTCGGCCCGCGGATGCTCGTCTTTGTCGACGACGAGCGGATTGCCCTTTTTCTGCGGGATCGTGACCGGAACGATTTCTTCCGCCAGACGTCCGTCTTTCATCGCTGCCGCCGCGCGTTGCTGACTGCGCAGGGCGAAAGCGTCCTGGTCCGCGCGCGAGATCTTGAAATCGGCGGCGACGTTCTCGGCCGTCTCAGGCATCGAGTCGACGCCATATTTCGCCTTCATCAGCGGATTCACGAAGCGCCAGCCGATGGTCGTATCGTAGACCTGCGCCGAGCGCGAAAACGCGGACTCGGCCTTGCCCATCACGAACGGCGCTCGCGACATGCTTTCGACACCGCCGGCGATCGTCAGCGAAGCTTCTCCGCTTTTGATGGCGCGCGCGGCGACGGCGACGGCATCCATGCTCGAGCCGCACAGCCGATTGACGGTCGACCCTGGGACTTCGGTCGGCAATCCTGCCAGCAGCAGCGACATGCGCGCCACGTTACGGTTATCTTCGCCGGCCTGGTTGGCGCAGCCGTAGACGACGTCGTCGATCGCTGACCAGTCAACTTTGGTGTTGCGCTCGATCAGCGCACGGATCGGCACCGCGCCCAAGTCGTCGGTGCGAACGTTCGCAAGTCCACCACCATAACGTCCAATGGGCGTGCGTACCGCATCACAGATGAAAGCATCCAGCATGGGGTGTCCTAGATAGAGTGCACGTTAGCCGGCCGTGGCGGAAGCTCGCCGAAGCGGCACGCCGGTGATGCGGGCGAGCTCGTCGAACGCGAGCCCGTCGACGGTCTCGACCACCGCCAGGCCCTCCGGCGTAACGTCGATCACCGCCAGGTCGGTGTAGATGCGATTGACGCACTTCACTCCCGTCAACGGATAAGTGCAGTGGGCAACGATCTTGCTTTCGCCACCTTTGGTCTGATGATCCATCATGACGAAAACGCGCTTGGCGCCGATGGCCAGATCCATCGCGCCTCCGACCGCGGGAATCGCATTCGGTGCGCCGGTGTGCCAGTTGGCGAGGTCCCCGGAGGCGGACACCTGGAACGCGCCGAGCACGCAAAAATCGAGATGCCCGCCACGCATCATCGCGAATGAATCGGCGTGATGGAAATAGGCGCCGCCAGTGAGCAAAGTGACCGGTTGCTTGCCGGCGTTGATCAGGTCGGGATCCTCGGAACCGGCAGCCGGCGCCGGACCCATACCGAGCAAACCGTTTTCGCTGTGCAGGAAAATCTCGCGCTCTTTCGGCAGGTGATTGGCGACCATCGTCGGCAAGCCGATGCCCAGATTGACGTAGGCGCCTTCGGGAATGTCGCGCGCGACGCGGGCGGCCATTTGATCTCGGGTGAAGCGCTTCATGGGTGGAACCTCATGCGGCAGCCTGCGGCGGCGAGAGCTGGTCGGGAACATCGATCTCCACGACGCGTTGAACGAAGATCCCCGGCGTGACGATCGCTTCCGGATCCAGTTCACCCAACGCGACCACCTTTCGCACCTGCGCGATGGCGCACTTTGCGGCGGAGGCCATGATCGGTCCGAAGTTGCGCGCGGTCTTGCGATACACAAGATTGCCCCAGCGGTCGCCCTTGTCGGCCTTGATCAGCGCGAAATCCGCGGCGATCGGATATTCGAGCACGTAGCCGCGGCCATTGATGACGCGGGTTTCCTTGCCTTCGGCGAGTGGTGTCCCATACGCAGTCGGAGTGAAGAATGCTCCGATCCCGGCTCCGGCTGCCCGTATGCGCTCGGCGAGATTGCCCTGCGGCACAAGCTCGAGCTCGATCTCGCCCGCATGATAGAGCGCGTCGAAGACATACGAATCGGTCTGCCGTGGAAAGGAACAGATGATCTTGCGCACCCTTTTGGCCTTCAGGAGCGCCGCGAGGCCGATGTCTGCATTGCCGGCATTGTTGTTCACGATGGTGAGATCGCGTGCCCCGTGCTGGATGAGCGCATCGATGAGCTCGGAGGGCATACCGGCGGTGCCAAAGCCGCCGATCATGACCGTCGCGCCGTCAGCAATGTCTGCGACAGCGGCGCTGGGCGAGGCAACGGTCTTGTCGATCATGTCTCCTCCGGCACGGGCCTCAGGGCGGCCCCTTAAAGGGATGGCCAAGGGAACCGCCTTGTGCGATTATCGGATAATCGTGCGATGAACGAACAAATTTTACCTGGTGGCGATGCAGCCGTCAACGGGCGGTTATCGAAATATTGTGCGTTTATCGAACTCCGGATAAGATTACCGGTGTCAGTGCTGCGGAAACGCCTCATGCCATCCTCGACGATGCGAACGCCAAAAGACCCGCCACTCCCGGGAAAGCGCGCCGCCCGGGCAGCGCCGGTCAAGAAGGATGCGGGCATTGTCGCGCCGAAACCACGGCTCGTCACGCCGGCGTCGGAGATCGACGGCTTGACCGGCGATCCGAACTTCATGACCTCGCTCGCCCGCGGGCTTGCGGTCATCCGCGCCTTCACGCAGCAGCGCCGGCACCTCACCATCGCGCAACTGAGCCATCGAACGGGCATACCGCGCGCGGCCGTGCGGCGCTGCCTCTACACGCTGGCAAAACTCGGCTACGTGGTCGCCGACGAAGCGCGCGGTTACTCGCTGCGGCCCGGCATACTGGCGCTCGGCCATGCCTATCTTTCGTCGACTCCGTTGGCGACGATGGTGCAGCCGCTCCTCGATCACATCAGCGATGCACTGCACGAGTCGAGCTCGATGGCGGTCCTGGAAAGCGATGAAATCCTCTATATCGCCCGCTCGACGACAACGACCCGCTTGATGTCGATCGACCTCGGGCTCGGCAGCCGCCTGCCGGCGTATTGCTCATCGATGGGGCGCGTGCTGCTGGCGTCGCTCTCGGGGCAGGAGCTCGACGCTTATCTTTCGAGGGTGAAGCTCACGCGGCTCACCAAGCGCACGATCGTATCGGCGCCCGAGCTCAAGCGCGCGCTCGACCAAGTTCGCCGCAACGGATTTTCGCTGGTCGATCAGGAACTGGAAATCGGCTTGCGCTCGATCGCGGTGCCAGTGACGGATCCGTCCGGCAAGGTCGTTGCCTCCATCAACGTCGGCACCCAGTCGGCTCGGGTGTCGGTCGCCGAGATGGAATCCAAGTTCCTGCCGGCGCTGCTCCACGCCGCGCGCGAGCTGGGCACCTTGCTCCCGCGCTAGTGCACTAGGAAACCGGTATCTCCATCTCCAAAAGCGCGTAACTCAGCGATTTCCCGTGAGCGTCCAGCGCAAGCGATGTGGTCACCCCGCCGCTCAGCGACCGCGCGCACACGAATTGGAGCGCCCACAGCGCGGGCAGCTCAAAGCGCCGGATGTCGCCTTCCACGATTCCGCGAAGATGCTTCGCCACAGCGTCGATCGTCACCTGCGCCGCGAGCAAGGGATAGTCCTCGGCCCGATACGCGATCAGCGACAGGATCGACGTGTTCCCCTTGTCGCCGGCGCGGCAATGCGCCAGCTCATGCAGCTTTGGCATTGCCTGCATACTCCTTGATGGTGACTTTGGCCGTAACCTGCTCGCGGTCGACCAGCGTCGAGACGATTCCGATCTGCTCGTGTACGTACTTGCGCGTGCCACCGCCGCCCGCGGGACCGTTGGTGTAGAGCGCCTCGACCTCCTCGCCGACTATCATCGCCAGCTCGGCCGACTTTGCGCGGGCCGCGACCCGCAAACGGACTTCGTAGGGATGCGCCGCAGGGTCGAACGATCTGCCGTGCATCGATGTTGCGCCGATCAGATCGACGCGCATGTCGGGGAATAGGCGGCCAATACGCTCGCGAATGATCTCGCCCGCGAGTCGGGCTCGCGCGACTGCGTTGGCGCCGGCGTATCCGATTTCGCCCTCACCCACATATCCCGCAAGATAGCCCACGCTAACCTTGAGCTCGCGCGGACGCGCCCTGCCGCGCGCGCCGCTCACCGCGACGCGGTCCGAACCGGATTCGCGCAGCGTAACCTTGGAGAAGTCGGCGATGACGTCCGGCGTAACGTAACCGAAGGGATCGGTAACCTCGTAGAGTAGCTGTTCCTTTGCGTTCGCCAGAGTAATACGCCCGCCGGTGCCTTCGGCCTTGCCGAAGGTCGCGTCGCCCTCCGGGTCGACGTCGGCGTAGGGGAATCCGAGGTTCGCCATGTCCGGTACCTCCTTGGGTCCGGGTTCCGCGTAATAGCCTCCGCACAGTTGCCCGGCACACTCGAGCAAATGGCCGACCGACGTTCCCCGCGCCAACCGGTCGTAGTCGTCGAGCGCCCATCCGTAGCGATGGGCCATGGGCGCGACGAACAAGGAGGGATCGGCAACGCGGCCGGTGATGACCATGTCGGCTCCTGTTTCGAGCGCGGGCAACAATGCTGCAACGCCAAGATATGCGTTCGCGGAAACGAGCTCGCCGAAATCGGCGAGCGGCGTGTGTGTCTCGAGGGTGCGCGCAGCCGGATCGATTTCCGCCAGCACGTCGTCGCCGGTGATCACCGCCACGCGAATCGAAATTCCCTGACGGCGTGCGATAGTAATGACGGCGTCTGCCGCAGCCAGTGGGTTGGCGGCGCCCATGTTGGTGACCAGCCTGAAGCGGCGTGCCTGGAGCTCTGGCAGCAGAAGCTCGATGCGCCGTTCGAGCAGCGGGTCGTATCCTCGGGCAGGATCCTTGCGCTTGCGAAGTTGCGCCAGAGCAATCGTGCGCTCGGCCAGGCACTCGAGGACCAGGTAGTCGATCCCGCCTCGTGCGGCGAGAACGACTGCCGGCTCGAGCCGGTCGCCCGAGAATCCGGCACCGCAACCGATCCGCAGCGGTTTCGCCATGTCGACGTGAGCGGCTTCAGTCGCCAGGAAGACTCTGCACTTCGGGAAAGAAGAAATCCTTCCAGGAGCCGGGCTTGGTCTTGATAGCGCCGATCTTGTACATGAAGTCCGCCGTCTTGCCTACCTTTTGCGGCGTCAGCGTGTACGCGTAATCGGCCGCGCTGATCATGCCGTAGATGTCGTCGACCGTACTCTTGGTGTCCTTGGCCTGTTCCAGATAGACCTTGGCCGCCGCGCGCTTATCCTTGTTGATGCTATCGATCGCTTCTTTCAGCGCGTCATAGAACGCCTTGTAGGATTTCGGATTGGCATCGCGATACTTCGTCGATGTGGCAAGGACAACGGCAGTTGCCGGGCCACCTAGAATTTCATATGAGGTGGTCAACGTCCTCATGCCAGGAATTTTCATCTCCTGCTCGTGAAATGGTGACGTCGTGAAGTGGGCATCGACTCCACCGCTATTGTTGGTGATCGCGAGCAGCCCGTCGGGGTGCGACAGCCCTACGGTCCACGGGTCCAGTCGTGCGTAATTGGCATCACCGAATTCTTTCGCCGCCGCCATCTGCAGCATGATGGCTTGAGTCGAGACTTTGATCGACGGCACCGCGATCTTGTCCTTGTCGCTGAAGTCGCGGATCGATTTCACGCTCGGATTGCGCACGTTGAGATACAGGGGATAGGTTGTCATTGCCGATAGACCCTTGACCTGCACGTTGCTCTGGGTCTTGTCCCACAAGGTGATCAAAGACGGCGCGCCGACTGCGATGAACTGGATCGCTCCGCTGATAACGCCATCGTTCATCACACTGGGCCCGGCAACCTTGACCCAATTGACCTTGACATCGCTCAAGCCGGCGGCTTTGGCGTGTTTTTCGACGAGCTTGTCACGCTGCATCACCATTAGCGGCAGGAAGCTCACGCCATATTGCTGGGCGACGTTGATCTCCGCCAGCTCAGCGTAGGCCGGCATTCCGGTAACCGCCAGAAACAATGCGAGTACGAACCGATTGATAACAGGCATCACTCCTCCTCGAACAGCATGCGCCGCGGCCTTACTGCTCGAATTTAGACAACCGGCGCCTAACGTCGATCTCCTACTCGATCGGAATCGCGCTTATTGCCAGGACCCCTTGCAGGGCCTGATTGAACAAGCGACCCGCGTCCTCAGGGAGCAAGTAGCGATTTTGCACCAGCTGGTTGATTATGTTGAGAGCGCTGTAATAATAGCCGACGAACGTATAGCGTTCCGCCAGCGAAGGTCTTGGGTCGCCATTCGCCATACGATCCGCCTGCGTCTTGGCGAAGGGAACGAAGCCGCCGGTAAAGGCGCAGATTCTGCCTTTGTTATAACCGGTCGTCACGACGTTCCAGCCGGTGTAGGTGCCCAAGGGCAACTGATGCAGCACCGAGGGAATGCCTGCGACTTCGTTGCCGTCCGAGTTGACCTTGACGACGTAGGTTGGAATCACCTGCTTGATCGCTGGCGGTTCCTGGGAAATGACACCCGACATATCGTTGTAGAGGAACGCTGGCCCGAAATCCTGGTCGACCATCGAGTTGACGAGTCCGTCGATGGACGGCACGCCGGGGATGGTCGGGAACCCGGTGGCAGCTTTGGTCGCGGCTACGAGCGTGCCATCGGCAAGACGCGGATAGACGCTCGGCGGTGGATCGATTCCCTTCGTGACCCAATCGCTCAAGGCGACGAAGAGCGCGCGCTGCGTTTCGGTCTCCGGGTTGGGATTGTTCTGCAGCAGACACGCGCCGCCGGTGCCGCCGGCGCTACCTGTACTCAGACCGAAGCCACCGGCACCGCCGCCATGAGACGTTCCCGGCATGTAGTACCTGCGCACCTCCGGGGCAAGCGGAATATCCGCCTTGGCGTCGGTGCCGATCAATCCCGGCGACATGCGCAGGTCCCAGAACTCGGTCGCGCCGAACGATTCGACGATCTTCGGGCAAGTAAGGCTTATGCGGCACCGGTCGAGCATGCCCGCGGTCTGTCTACTACGCGTGGTGTCCTTGTAGTCTTCCCACCATAGCGCGGGCTCGCTGCCGGGCTCGTACAACGTCGCGGCGCCGCCAGGGAACGCCCATCGGAAATTAATCGGCGTCTGACGCGCCGCGATGTAGTCGTTGATGCCTTGAATGACGGTGCGCCTCGACTCGTCTTCGTTGAATCCAAGATGTACGAATGTCTTCAGCGCGTTGCCCGCCTGCGAGGTGCCTTCGGCGAGCACGAACTGAAGGCCGCCGGCAACCGGATTCACCGTCCCCATATCGTCCGCCGTCGCGTTGCGGAAGAACGACATCACGTCGCGCATCGCGGCCAAGCCGACGCCGAGAACCATCGGGTCCTTTGCCGTATAGACGAGCTCATACAGCAGCGTCGGATCTACGCCGTTTTTTAGACAGATCCTGGTCGGGTCCGCGGTACCGGGGAACGGCACCGTGCGGCAATCGGCCCAGGCCCAGTCTGTGCTGGCGACGGCCGCGACCGCGCCGGTGACTGCCGTCTGAGATTCCGCGGCATGCGTCGTCAGCGTCGCCTTGGTCGTGTCCAGGCTCGCTGGTGCGTAGAAGTTCGCGGTAAATGCCCCCGGCGGAACGCTGGTCAACGCGACCGTCGTCGTGTTTGCCGGCTCGTTCCAGAAGCGGAATATCACCGGTCCGGTGATGCTCGATCCGTCGGGATTTTTCGCGATGGGTACCTGCACGGTCTCGTTGGCCGCGTTGGGCAACGGCACCACGTCGCCCTGCCATCCGCTCCACAGCAGGGTGTAGCCGCGTTTCTGCATGAACCCGTCGCCGGGATCGCCGCCGATGCTATACGGAAAATTACGGCTGCCCCGATTGACGACGTTGTAGAACAGCACACCGTTACCCTTACTCACGTCGATCGGTTTGATCAGCGTGAACGTGGCGGTGTATTCGATGTTGCCGCGCGCGTTGCGCGGGGCGAACTGGATGTCGGTGATGATGGCGTTGTGCGGATCGTTGGGGTTGATCTCGCCAAACGCGGTGCCGACGAGCTTCTCGTACTGGCCTACGCTTGCGAACGCCTGGCCGGAGTATGTCGGCGACTCCTTGGTCGCGACGACGATCTTGGTGACACGCGCCTCGGCTTGCGTCGCCATCCGTACGGCGAAGGCAAGTAAGCCAGGCAGCGCGAACCGGCCGCGTGCGCGGCCACTTTTATCGGACCTCATGATGGTTCCTCCAATGTCAATTGACAAACGCCGGTGACCTGCAGGCCTCACTCGAAGCTTACTCGAATCGGTTCGTCGATCTTGGTCGGTCGACTGTTTTGGTGCCCGCACCGTGGCTCCGCACGGCCGGAGTCTCGTCAGCGCTTGGTATTGAAGCCGATCGTAATTTATAATGCCAACAAATAATTTTGATCACAGAAATCGGCTTTTTCGATGAATATAAACCTCCGTCAATTGCGCGCTTTCGTCTCGATCAGCCATCTCGGGGGTTTCACCAAGGCCGCCGAGGCGCTCCACGCCACGCAGCCTACATTGAGCGCCCAGATCAACCAGCTCGAGGAATCCCTGGGCGTGCGACTCTTCGATCGCAGCACGCGATCGGTAACGCTGACTCAGGTGGGGAGAGATCTGCTCCCCGTGGTGGACAAGGTATTGAGCGATCTCGCGGCGGTCGCGGTGCGCGCGCGCGATGTCGCGCAGAAGAACACCGGACGCGTCGTCGTGGCAGCGTTACCATCGATCTCGTCGACGCTGTTGCCGCAGGCGATTGCCGGCTTCCTGAAGACTTACCCCGGCATCTCTATCAGTCTCAAGGACGCTCTGGCGGAACGCATCGTTGACATGATCCGCTCCGACGAAGTGGATTTCGGGATCAGCAGCTCCGCGATGAACGATCCGCAGATCGAGTTCACGCCGCTTGCGACGGACAGGATGGTATTGGTGCTGCCGCGCGGGCATAAACTCGCGAAATCCGCGAAGATTTCTCTCGAAGATCTGCTCGATGTTCCATTGATTTTCATGAATCGGGACAGCAGCGTGCGCCGGATCCTCGACGATGCCTACGCGTCGGCCGGACAGCCCGCGACCCCTTCGTACGAAGCCGCGTTCATGTCCACTGCCATCGGCATGGTCCGTGCAGGCCTCGGTGTGACCTTGCTGCCTTCATCTGCGCTCGAGGTGAAGACAGCGTCGGACTTGGTCTGCGGTGCGATCAATCACCCGAAGCTCAAGCGAAAGATCGGGATATTGCGTAAACGCCGGCAGTCATTCTCGCCTGCGGCGGCCTCCTTCGCAGCGTCCTTGCACGCGCTTTCCCGCGACTGGTTCAGGTCCGAGGCGGAGCTGCGATAGCGCGAATGCTCACGTTTGCGCCGGAATCGCCCGCACCGACAGCACGCCCTGGATCGCCGAGATCGCATCGACCACCGATGGTTGTACCGGGCTGTCGACGTCGACCAGCGTGTACGCCATTTCGCCCCGCGATTTGTTCACCATGTTGTGGATGTTGAGCCCGGCGTGTGCCATGGTCGTGGAAATCTGTCCCAACATGTTGGGCACATTCGCGTTGGCGATGGCGACGCGATAGGGTGACTCCCGCGGCATGTCGACGTTGGGGAAATTGACCGCGTTGGCGATGGCGCCGTTTTCCAGATATTCGCGCACCTGATCGACGACCATGACCGCGCAATTCTCCTCCGCTTCCTCCGTCGACGCGCCCAAGTGCGGCAGCGCAGCGACACCGGGCTGGTGCAGCAGCTTGGCACTCGGAAAGTCGCAGAGGTAATACTTGAGACGGCGCGCGCGCATCGCCGCGATCACCGCATCCTCGTCGACGATGCCGTCGCGAGCGAAGTTGAGGAGCGCCGCGCCACTCTTCATGACCGCCAGCCGCTGGTCGTCGATCAGGTGTCGCGTGACGTCGAGCAAGGGCACGTGCAGGGTGACGAAATCCGACTGCTTGAGGAGCTCCTCGATGCTGTTGGCTTTGCGCACCGTCGACGGCAGCCGCCACGCCGCGTCGACGGTGATCTCCGGATCGAAGCCGACGACCTTCATCCCGAGCTTGATGGCGGTGTCGGCCACGAGGCTGCCGATCGCTCCCAGGCCGATGATGCCCAGCGTTCGGTTGGGTAGCTCCACGCCCGCGAACTGCTTTTTCGCGTCCTCGACACTTTTTTCCAGGTTCGGCGCCGCGGCATCCAGCTTCGCCACGTAGTCGAGCGCGGGAATCAGGTTGCGCGCCGCCGTCAGCAGGGCTGCCAGCACCAGCTCCTTCACCGCGTTGGCGTTGGCGCCGGGCGCATTGAACACTGGCACGCCGCGCTTGGACATCGCGTCGACCGGAATGTTGTTCGTTCCCGCGCCGGCGCGGCCGATTGCCTTGACGCTGGCCGCAATCTCCATCGTGAGCATGTCGAACGAGCGCACGAGTATGGCGTCGGGATGCTCTACCGCCTTCCCGACCGCGTAGCGCGCGTTCGGAAGGCGGTGCAGCCCCTGACTGGATATCTGGTTGAGGGTAAGGACGTGGTAGCGGGTGTCAGCCATATCGTCTTTCGAAATCCTTCATGTATGCGACCAGCGCCTGCACGCCTTCGATGGGCATGGCGTTGTAGATAGAAGCTCTCATGCCGCCGACCGAACGATGCCCCTTGAGCTGCACCATGCCGTGTTCCTTGGCGCCCTTGAGGAACGCATCGTCCTGCGACTCGTCCTTGAGCCGGAAGGGAATGTTCATGCGCGAACGATCCTGTTTGCGCACCGGGCTGCTGTAAAACCCGCTGCCGTCGAGATAATCATAGACAAGCGCCGCCTTGGCGACATTCTTCTTCTCGATCGCCGCCAATCCGCCCTGCGCCTGCAGCCATTCGAACACCAGGCCGGCGACATAAATGGCGTAGGTCGGCGGCGTGTTGAGCATGGAATCGGCCTCCGCCTGTTCTTTCCAGTTGAATGCGGAAGGGGTCAAGCTCATCGCGCGACCGAGCAGATCATCGCGCACGATCACCAGCGTGAGCCCGGCCGGACCCATATTCTTTTGCGCCCCGCCGTAGATCACGCCGTACTTCGCGACGTCGATGACCCGCGACAGGATATGCGAGGACATATCCGCCACCACGGACGCGTCGCCGGTGTCGGGATCCCACTGATACTCGACACCGCCGATGGTTTCGTTGGTGCAGACGTGAACGTATGCGGCATCCTTCGAGAGCTGCCAGGTCTCCTGCGCAGGCACGTAGGTGAAATGCTTGTCTTCCGCCGACGCGGCAATGTTGACCGTGCAGTATTTCTTCGCTTCCTTGATCGATTTCTTGGACCACTCTCCGGTGTTGACGTAGTCCGCCACCGATCGGCTGCCGAGAAGGTTCATCGGCACGATGGCATTTTCGGCGACCGCCCCGCCTTGCAGGAACAGAACCTTGTAGTTGGCGGGAATCGCCAGCAATGCGCGCAGATCGGCCTCGGCCTTGTCGGCGATGCTGATGAATTCCTTGCCGCGATGACTCATTTCCATCACCGACATGCCGCTACCATGCCAATCCAGCATTTCGGCGGCGGCCTTGCGCAACACTTGTTCCGGCATGACCGCGGGGCCGGGACTGAAATTGAACACTCGCATGAGATGGATCCGGGGTTATGCCGTCGCGACCGAACGCAACCAACAATGCACGTTGTTGTCAATGCACATCGTTGTATATGGCTGGAGTGCGATTTTACTGCATTGGCGCGCTTGCGTAGGGTCGCCGCGTGCGCAATGCGCAGCGCTTGTCTGATCGGCCAGCTATCCCATAAGATGCGCCCATGATTGCTCGCGTTGTGCGGCACTTGCTCACCCTCCTGCTGTTGGCCGCCGCACAAGCGCTCGCCCAAGCGCCGCAAACGGTGTTTCTCGACGAGCTGACCTCGAGCGAGCTCCGGGATCAGGTCCGCGCCGGACGGAGGACGATCATCGTTCCGATCGGGGGAACCGAGCAGAACGGTCCGCACATGGTGCTCGGCAAACATAACGTCCGGGTCAAGGTTCTGGCCGAGAAAATTGCGCTTGCGCTTGGCGACGCACTGGTAGCACCGGTGATGGCCTACGTGCCTGAGGGCGGCATCAGCCCGCCGACGTCGCACATGCGCTTTCCCGGCACGATCAGCATTCCGGACCAGACATTTCAGCAAATACTTGAATATGCCGCGCGAAGCCTTAAGCTGCACGGCTTTCGCGACATCGTTTTCCTCGGTGACCACGGCGGCTACCAGAAGGACGAGCAAGCGGTCGCCGATCGCCTGAACCGGGAATGGGCGTCGGCACCGACGCGGGTGCATGCGCTGCCCGAATACTACCGAGCGGCCGCGATCGCGTATGCGGAAGCGCTGCGGCAACGCGGCTACCCGAATGATGAAATCGGCACCCATGCAGGGCTCGCCGACACTTCGCTCGCGCTGGCCATCGATCCGCGCCTGGTTCGGCGCGACTTCTTGCGCTCCGCGCGGGCTCCCGGTGTCGATCGCGCGAGCGAAGGCGTGACCGGTGACCCGCGTCGTGCCAGCGCCGAGCTGGGCCAAGTCGGCGTCGACGCCATCGTTGCCCAGACAGTCGACGCGATCAAACGCGCGACGGCGAGACGCTAACCACGCATCAAGGACGTGCTACATCTTTTCCGATCCGAGGAGGTCCAAGGAGTGCTTGTGAAGCGGCGCTTGCATCGGCCTTGGTTGTTGCTGGCGGCTCTCGCCGTCGCGGTTTCGGCCAAGTCCGGCCTCGCCCAAATCGCTCCGCGCCAAGCGGGGAGCGGACCCGCGCCTGCGGTCGCCGTCGCGCCAGGCATGCCGGCGGTCGTCGACGCCAACAATCTTTACAGCGAAACCGCCAGTGGAAGGATGAGCGCGGCGGTCAGCGGCGCGCTGGAGCGCGTGTACGTGCCGAACCTCCAATCGAACGATGTGTACGTGATCGACCCGGCGACATTCAAAGTCGTCGACCGTTTCAAGGTCGGCGTCAATCCGCAGCACGTCGTGCCCTCCTGGGACCTGCGCACGCTCTGGGTTGCCAATAATGCGGAGGGTCGCACCGATGGCGCGCTGACTCCGATCGACCCGAAGACCGGTAAGCCGGGCAAGGCGAAACCCGTGGACGATCCTTACAATATGTACTTCACGCCCGACGGCAGCTCGGCAATCGTGGTTGCCGAAGCGCTCAAGCGGCTCGACTTCCGCGATCCTCAGACCATGGTGCTGCAGTCGTCGTTGCCCACGCCACAGTGCGACGGCATCAATCACGCGGACTTCGCAATCGATGGCAGTTATGCGATCTTCACCTGCGAATTCGAGGGCGGCCTGGTCAAGATCGACCCGGTCAACCGGAAGGTACTGGGCTACTTGAAGCTTTCCAAGCGAGGCATGCCGCAGGATATCCGCGTCTCGCCCGATGGCAAACTGTTCTACGTTGCGGACATGATGGCCAACGGCGTGTTCGTGGTGAACGGGGAAACGTTCACCGAAATCGGTTTCGTTGCCACCGGCGTGGGCACGCACGGCTTGTACCCGAGCCGCGACGGCAAGAAGCTCTACATCACCAACCGCGGTTCGAACAAGATCCACGGACCGCCGCACGGCAAAGGAAGCGTGTCGGTGCTCGATTTCGCGACCCGCAAGGTCGAGGCGACGTGGCCGATCCCGGGCGGTGGCAGCCCCGACATGGGAAACGTCAGCGCCGACGGCAAGCTGTTGTGGGTCTCCGGCCGGTACGACAACGTCGTCTACGCCATCGACACCACCAGCGGCTCGGTCAAGACGATACGTGTCGGCACCGAACCGCATGGATTGACGGTCTGGCCACAGCCGGGCCGCTATTCGCTCGGTCACACCGGCAATATGCGCTGATTCGAAATCGCGATGCTGCCATTTACCCTCCGCCGCACCAGACAAGAGGAACCAGAAAACAATGATCAGCGATAGCTTGCTGCAAGGGGTGTACCTGTTCGCCGACTTGAGTGCCGACGAGCGCGCTTCGTTGGCGAAGATCGCCGAAGAGATGACCTTATCGGCCGGGTTCCCGATTTTTAGCACGGGTGATCCCGCCACCGCGCTCTACCTCATCAAGGATGGATCGGTCCGTGTAGCGGTCACATCTTCCGGCGGCAAGACGGTCGACGTCGCGACGCTGGGCTCCGGATCGCACTTCGGCGAGATGGCGCTCATCGACGGCGCGAAGCGTTCCGCGACCGCGGTGACGCTCGAGCCGACGTCGATGTTCCGCTTCGATTACGACAAGGTCACGACGCTGCTCGATCGGTCACCGGCGACCGCCGCCAAGCTCTATCGTTCGCTGGCGCGCTTTCTGTCCAACCGCTTGCGCCAGACGACGACCGACATGAGCTACGCGCGGGAGAAGAACCTCCGCCACTTCTAGGGCGACGGGCTATGCCCAAGCTCCGATGGTGGTTGCGCCAACTCGGCCCGGGTTTGGTCACCGGCGCGGCGGACGACGATCCGAGCGCCATCGCGACGTATTCGCAGGCAGGCGCGAAGTTCGGATACGCAACGGCGTCATCTCCGTTCCGGTGCTCACCGTCATGATGCTGCTCGCGGGCAACGCCAGGGTGATGGGGGAATTCGTGTCGAGCCCACGGCTCGAAATGCGCTGGCTGGCGACGGCGGTGATGACGGCGCCAGTGTGCGCCATGTTTTTTGCAACTGACTGAATAGATGCGTCGTAACCTGGTTGCGTCACTCGCTGTTATTCGACCGTCGCGCCGGATTCCTTCACCAGCCGCACCCAGAATTTGGCGTCTTCGGTCAGGAATGCAGCGAAGTCTTCCGGCGAACGGGAGAGCGCGACTTCAGTCCCTTCGCGCGCCAACGCCGCTTTAAATTCGGGCCGCTGCGCCGCGATACTGGTGGCTTCAAACAGCTTTTTGATGATATCGGACGGCGTACCGGCGGGTACGAAAAATCCATACCAGAACGCTATGCTGAATCCGGGTACACCCGCTTCTGCCATGCCGGGCACTTCGGGCATCAGCGGCGAACGATCGAGATTGGTCACGGCCAATACACGCAGGCGCCCGGCTCTTACCATCGGCAGCACCGATGGCGGCGTCGCAAAAGTTACCTGGGTGTCGCCGGCGACGACCGACGCCACTGCCGGTCCGCCGCCCTTGTAAGGTACGTGCACCATGTCAATGCCGGTGATCCGGCTGAACAGCACGGCACCGAAATGTGGCGCTGAACCGATGCCTGAGGTGGCGTAGTTGAGCTTGCCGGGAGATTTCTTGGCCGCGGCGATCAGGTCGTTGACCGAGGTGATTCCGGTTGCCGGATTGACCACAATCAGCAATGGCGAAGCAGAGACCTTGGTGATCGGCAATAAATCGCTCGGCCGGTAGTTGAGCTTGGGATTCAGCGCAGGATTCACCGAAATGCTGGCCGGACTGGCAATCAGCATGCTGTATCCGTCGGGCGACGATTTGGCGACGTTGTCTGCGGCGATGGATGATCCTGCGCCTGCCCGGTTTTCGATGATGATGGGCTGGCCCAACGCGCGGCCCAAGCCCTCGCCGATGTTCCGCGCAACAATGTCCGCGGCCCCGCCGGGAGAAAAACCGACCACCAATCGGATCGGTTTGCTGGGATAAGCTTCCGCCAAAGCGTCGGCCCCCATGCTGCACATGACAAGCGCTGCGGCAAACGCGAAATTGCGCCTCATGATTTCTCCTTGCCTGACGTGGATGCAGGCATGGCAAGCACGATTTTGCCAAGATGGCGGTTCGATTCCATATACGCCTTGGCCGCCATGAGTCGTTCGAACGGATAGACCTTGTCGATGAGCGGCCGGATGCGTCCCGCGGCGATCGCCGGCAGCAGATCGGCGACAAAGCCCGGCACCGCCGCAGCGCGCTGCTCCGCGCTGCGCATTTTGTTCGACACGCCGAACAGCGTCAGACGTTTGACGTGCAGAGCTTGAATGTCGATCTCGCTTTTCAGTACGCCATCGACATAGCCAACGGTAGCGAGTCGGCCCTCGAAAGCCATCGAGCGCACGCACTCGGCAAACATCGAACCGCCGACCGCGTTGACGACCAGGTTGACGCCCTTGCCGCCGGTGGCTTTCATCACGGCGTCGTAAAAATCGCCCGCGCGCGTGCACAAACCGAGGTCCAACCCCAGCGTCTTCAGCCGATCGAGTTTGTCTTGCGAGCCCGACGTGCCGATCACCTTGGCGCCCAGCACTTTGGCTGCCTGGAGCGCGGCCACGCCGACGCCGGACGAAACGCCGGTCACCAACACCCATTCACCGGATGCAAGCCTCCCCTGGGTGACGAGCATGTCGTACACCACCATGAACGTCAGTGGAATCGCCGCGGCTTCCTCCCATGAAAGCTTGGCCGGTATCGGAATCGCTTCGCGAGAATCCATCAGCGCGTATTCGGCGAACGCACCGGCACAACGCCCCATCACGCGCTGGCCCGCCTTGAGGGTGGCCACACCCGCGCCAAGCTTGACGACCTCGCCTGCGCCCTCCATCCCGATGGCTTTGGCCGTACCCGCCTTTTGCAGGCCGTGCCCGACAATGAATTCGCCGCGGTTGAGGCCCGCGGCGCGCATCTGCACCAACACCTGTTGCGGACCCGGTTCGGGTATCGCGGCCTCGCGCAATTCGAGCGTGGCTTGGTCGGCGGTGGTTTGCATTGAGTAGAACTGCATCGCGATGCCTTTTGCCGGGGATCGAATAGATAACTGAAAATTTTCTCCTCATCTCCCGTCCTGCTTCCGCGCGCGGGAAGAGGCTGCGGTGAAGCTCAAGGCCGTCTATCGTGCAATCAAGCGGAACCGAATCCTACTTGCCCGCAAAAACCGGCTTGCGCTTTTCCATGAACGCGCGCCGGCCTTCGGCGTAGTCCTCGCTCTCAAAACAGCCGCGGATCAACTTCTGGCACAACTCGGCGTCGAAGTCCGGCGTAGGCTTGAGGATTTCGCCGATCACGGCCTTGGCGGCACGCACTGTCAGCGGTGCATTGACGGCCAGCGCCGCCGTGTATTCGGACAGCAGTGCAGCGAGCGCATCAGGAGGGCAGACGCGGTTGACCAGGCCCAAAGACCTCGCTTCGTCGGCGTCGATCTTTCGGGCCGTGAAAAACAAATCCTTGGCCGCTCCGGGGCCGATCAGGTCAACCAGGATCTTCATCGCCGAGTGGCGGTAGCCCAGGCCCAGACGCGCCGCCGGAATGAAGAACACCGAATCGCTGCTCGCGATGCGCAGATCGCAACTGATGGCGACATTGATGCCACCGCCGACGCAAAAGCCGCGTATGCACGCCAGCGTCGGTTTGCTGAACCGGTAGATACCCGTCAGCGCGGCTTCGGCAATGATTTCATAGCGAGCAACCGCCTCGCGCGCGGCACGCATGTCCTCAAACTGCGAGATGTCCGCGCCCGACACAAACGCCTTTTCACCGGCGCCGGAGAACACCACCATGCGCACCCGGTCATCGCCTTCCGCCTGCGCCAGCAGGACGGGAACGGCTTCCCACATGTCGACCGACAGCGCATTGAGACGCGGCGGATTGTTGAAGCGGATGTGCAGCGTCGATGCGTCCAGCCACACCTCCACCCGTTCGGTCGGCGATTGATAAGTATTCTCGTCCATCAGTACACTCCGCTTGATTTCATTGGCGCGAGATCATCGGCGCCGAGGCCGAGTTCCCCCAGAACTTCCTCGGTATGTTCACCGCGGCGCGGTGCGGCGCGCACAATGCGGCTGGGCGTGCGTTCGAGATGCACCGGTTGTCCCATCAGGCGCTGCGGACCAAGCCGGTTGGACACCACGTCCTGCACCATGTGCAAGTGTTGAATCTGCGGTTCTTCAAAGACTTCCTGCACATTATTGATATGCCCGCAGGCTACGCCGTCGGCGTTGAAGCGTTCGATCCAGTAATCGCGGTCCTGACTGGAGAGCCGCGCGTTGATGGCAGTGTTGAGCGCATCGCGATTCACTGAGCGGGTCGCCTTGTCGTGGAAGCGCGCGTCGGTCACCCATTCCGGCGCGCCCAGGGTTGCGCAAAAGCGCTCCCAGATCTTGGAGCCGAACACCGCGATGTTCATATACCCGTCGCGCGCCTTGTAAACACCGGTTGGAATGCTCGTCGGGTGAAAGTTGCCGGCTTGACCGGCGACTTCGCCGTCTATGAGCCAGCGCGAGGTCTGAAAATCCATCATGTACACCATGGCTTCAAGCAGCGACGTATGCAGCCATTGCCCTTTGCCTGAGGTTTCGCGCTCGAGCAGCGCGACCAGGATGCCCTGAGCCGCAAAAATCCCCGCGCACAGATCCGCAATCGGGATACCGACGCGCACCGGCCCTTGTCCCGGCAAGCCGGTGACCGACATCAACCCACCCATGCCCTGTGCAATCTGATCGAAGCCGGGCCGCTCGGCCAGCGGACCGGTCTGACCGAAACCGGAGATGCTCGCGTATACCAGTCGCGGCTGGTCTTTGGAGAGGGATTCGTAGTCGATTCCGAGCCGGAACTTGACGTCGGGACGAAAATTTTCGACCACTACGTCTGCGGTCGCGATCAGCCGCTTGAGCGCGCTGATGCCTTTGGGTTCTTTTAAGTTAAGCGTCACCGAACGCTTGTTTCGATGCGTGTATTGATAGTCGGAGCCGTCCTGACCGCCGAGCGTGTCGTCGCCGCGCATGTGGTCCGGCATCTGCACCTGGATGACATCGGCGCCCCAGTCGGCAAGTTGCCGGCACGCCGTCGGCCCGGCCCGGACCTGGGTGAGATCGATGACGCGAAAGCGTTCCAGGGCGGCGGAAGCGGGCAGGTGAGCCATCGTAGCGGTCTCGCAATCAGGGCCGGAATGAGGTGGCAGTTGCTATGATGAAGCGCCCAAAAGTGTATACATTTTTGGCACCGATGTCCCGAGCTTCGAGGACGCTCTCGACAAGAAGCGGACCGAGCGGCAAACAGCGTAGTGCCTCGGCGAACTCGACAGCGTGTAAGCGTGCGCCGTGCGCAAAAAAATCCGGGCCGACAGAGTCGACCCGGTCAGGACTTGCGTGCGCCATGTCAGAAGCAAACTGCACGACGCGAAATTAAGGGCAGGGATCAGATCGGAGTATCGCCCTGAGGGAGAGGGTTCAGAGTCGTTGCTTCAAGATCTGCCCTACCTGCGACGAATTATCCACCCCGCTCCGTCGCCGACCATCAGCCGCGCCCTGATTTGAATGTAGGCGAATCATCCAGCCGATGTAGGACCTTGGCCAGCGCGGGGCCACGTACCCGATTGTGAAGCCGTGCCCGACGAGCGCGTCGCTCAGTACATCTCGTATTCCACTGTGAAGCGAACCGTCGTGTCAGGAGTGTTGTCGTTCAATCCAAACAGGACCGCGCCTTCGTACTTCAGCTTGTTGCGTCCGCCAAGCGGCAGTTTACCGAAGAATGCCGGACCGATCTTGTGCTCGGTCGCGTGGCCGAAATCGTTCGTTCTGCCCAAACTGCCGAAGCCTTGCACGCCTGGCTCGAAGCGTGAATTGCCGCGCCATTTCACCTGCCACGCGTAGCTCAATCCCGCGCCCGGCTCGGCGACGGTTCCGAGCACGCGCTCGAGCAGAAAATTCAGGTTGGATTGGATCGCGCCAGACTCGTGCTGGAACATCGGTCCGACCACCAGCAAATTCCTGCCGTTGGCGTGATCCCGCGCCAGCTCGGCGAAGAGTCCGACGTCTGCCCAGTAACGACCGGGCTCCGTCAGAGCGAAGATGTTTTCCCATTCGAGCTCGTCGAGCCTGTAGGATTTGGCCGGCAAGCGCGTATAACCCACCGCAAACTCGCTCTTCCACCACGACGTAAAGCCGTATCCGACGTCGATGACGAGCTGTCGCTCCCTATCGTCGTCGTGACCCTTCCATTTCTGGTAACCACCGTTGAGCTCGAGCTCCAACTCGCCCTGCACGACGGAGGGCATATCAACCCTGCTTGCGGGATCGGCGTTGGCGTTCGGAAAGTGGCAAACAGCGATGAATCCAATCAGTGCTGATGGAATCAGGAGGCTCCGGAAATGCGAGACCTTGGCTTTCCCCATAGTTTCATTCCCAGCACGATAATGACCACAGTGACAAAGTAGAACGCAAGCTGAATGCCCGCCGGGCGGGCGTCGTAACCGATAAGCGCGTGAAGCGTCTGGCCGAACAGGGAACGGTCCGAGAGCAGCGCGGACGTATCCCAAAGTCGTGCCCCCATCGGCGGCAGGAGATCGGCCTGGACCAGGAAATTCGCGGCTTGCGCGGCCATGCCGGCGGCGACAAGAAGCAGCAGCCAATTGGTCGCGGTGAAGAAGTAGCGCATCGGAATCCGGACCAAACCAAGGTACAACGCAAGTCCGATCCCGGCACCGCCGAGGATGCCCGCACCCACGCCGGCCACCAGATCGATCCAGTCGGAGCCGTTGGCCGCCTGGGCGTAGACGAACAGCACGGCCTCCGAACCCTCGCGCAGGACGGCGATGGCGACCACCACCAGCAGCGCCGCGAGCGGTCGATGGCCGACCGAGACTTCGCTGCCGACCGATTTCAACTTCGTCACCAGTGCCTTGCCGTGACTCGACATCCAGATCGCATGCCATCCGATCATGACTACCGCCGCCAGCAGGACGCTCGCGTTGAATACCTCCTGGCCGATGCCGCTGACAGCAGAGGCAATGGCGCCGGCAAACGCGGCGACCAGTAGAGCGCCACCCACCCCGGCGCCCACCCCAAATCCGACCCATCGTCCCCGATCGGGAATACCGCGCGTTGCGGCATAGACAACGCTGATAATCAGCGAAGCCTCCAGTACTTCCCTCAAGACGAGCACTCCGATACCGAGCATGCGGTTACCTTCTCTCGCGCCCGTGGCGCTGATTTCGCCTTAGTGGGCACTCATTTGGCTCTGACCCCCGGCTCTGACCCCGGTTCTCTCACTTGGCTATGAGCACGCCCTTGGCGCTATCCTTGTTGAAGTCGCCGAAAAAGGGATAGCGGCCGGGTTTCAATGGCCCCACAAAAATAACGACGGTCGCCTTCGCCGGCACCACCTTCTCCCGATTGAGCTCGTAGCTTTCGAATTCCTCCGGTGTCGCGTCCTGGTTCTCGACCTCCAGCTTGATCTTCTGCCCCGCCGGCACCACCAACTCGGCCGGCTCGAAACGATGATCGCGGAGGCTCAGCTTGAACGCCGGGTCGTCGGCGCCAGCGGCGCCTACGGCGAGGAGCCCATAGACTGCGACCATCCACCGAAATGCGGAACGATTGACCACGGTGGCCCGATGGTTAAGGAGTGCGAGTAGATAATGATAATCGTTCTCATTTGTAATTGCAATAGGCAATTACGTACGTGACGGGACAACGACGGGCTGCGTACGCCACCGAACGGACAATAAATCGAGCGGGGTACAGACTGGTGTCGCGATGGGCTCGCTCTACCACATCCCGCGAAAATCGGCGCTGCTGTCGCTCTTCAAGGCGGCGAGGGTGCGGCTGGCGGCAAACGGCGAGCAAGCTCGTAGGCTTTCGGACACGCGCATCGCTTCGGCTACCAAAGAAATAAACCAGATCTCGGACGACATCCGAGATGCGAAGGACAGCGGTTCGTCGTGCGACCACATTGATGCGGCGACCAGTCTAGGCAAACCGGCTGACCCCGACGTCGCTCTGCCAATAACGGTTACCGTCGGCACCATTCTAAGGGCCGCGCCCAAAGCGCCGGATACGCCTATGCAGGTTGACAAAGGTACCCCCGTGAATTTGTCAGCGAAAGCGGGCGAAGGTGTGCAATGGCGGGGCGAGTACAACGCCCTCGCGCCTCAGCGTGAAATAGTTGCGTTTGTTTCGCAATTGGCCGCGCTCGGCTACAGTCCGCGCGAGTTCCGAGTGACTGTCCGGAGCGTGCCGGAGGGACTTGAGGGCACGCGAAGGTGTACGGTTCTGATCGCCCAGCTTCGGAACGGAGTGCCCTTTCGAGGCAAGCGATACATCGGCGGTCGTGGCGCGGATTGGATCGACGAATTTTCTCGCGACGCGGCGACCACCTTCCCGCGCCCTATCGACCCGATTCCCGCATAGGGCGTTTGGCCGCTGCATTGACGTCAGCCTGTTAATCGCCCCCGATTATTGGCCAATAATAGGGCCCAAGACAAACCCGCCGAGGCGGGCTCGAGTCAGAAATATAGCGGGGTTAGCAGCAGTTTAACGACTGCCAGGCCGCGGGGGCGAGAGGCTTTTCCAGCCCCCTTTCGAACGCTCGAAGGATTCGCTGCCCATCGACTCGAACACGCTATCCAGCGGCCTCCAACCATGGCGCTGGACTTCGATGCGATTTACCTCGAGATGAATCGCGTTGAAGGAATTGAGCTCTCCCCTCCCCCGAGTCGATGTCGCGGTCCCTGCCTGAACCACGATAACGTTGTGACTGCCGTCCACGGACTGCATTGCGACGCTGCCAGCGTCGCTGACGTGCAGATGCCCCGCCAGCAGGAGATCGCAGCGGCAGGCCGAAAGCATATCCATAGCCAGATCAGCCCGCCCGACACGCTCGTTCGAGGCGCGCCCGTCCGGAAGATCGAACGGATGGTGCGTAACAATGATCTTGATGATTTTCGGGTCGAGCGCGCAGAGGCGCATTTTCGCGTGCTCGATCTGCATTGAATTGATCCGCCCGCGTTTGAACGTCAGCGACCGCGCAGTATTGATCCCCAGGACCGCCATCTCGTCGTCGGCGTAGAAGGGCTCGAGATCGCCAGTGATATAGCGCCGGTACTTGTCGAGGGGTCCGGTGAAGCGGGTAAAGACGTTGTGCAAAGGTACGTCATGATTGCCCGGGACAATGATTTGTGGCTCCGGTAACCGGTCCAGAAAAGCGCGGGCCGCCTGGAACTCGGTGGTGCGGGCACGTTGCGTGAGATCACCCGAGACAGCGACCAGGTCGGGCGCAAGCTTGGCGATTACCGACGCGAGCGGCGTCAGCAGAGCGTCATCGGTGCGGCCGAAGTGAAGATCCGACAAGTGAACGATAGTGCGCATGGACCGTTCGCGTAATCTACTCGGAGGCGGAAGGTTGAGGCTTAGGTACGATGACCTTCAACGCTCCAGGCACCACGCGAAATCTAAGCGGTGTTTCCAGGATGCAAATCTCGCCGTCGGTCGCAACGTGCACTCGCTTGCGCCGCGTCTGGACCTCGATATGCGTCGCGCGAACCGTGTCGAAGTCCCTGGCCTGATCGAGACGGCCAAACAAAGCCCGCAATGCCAATCGAACGAGGCCCAGGCGTCCCGTGCGATTGGCGACATAGAGGCTGAGCTCACCGCGGTCCAAATGTGCGCGCGCACCAATCCTGAATCCTTGCATCTCGTATCGATTATTGCCGACAAAGACAAACGGCGTGCGCCGTGCCAACCATTTGCCGTCGACGTTGAGAAGCACCTCCACAAAAGGATAGCGCCGCAACACCGCGAGCGCCGCCCAGACCGAGGCGGGCCATTTCCCGCGGCCCAGCCGTTGTTGCTGCAGGTGACGTGTTTCCACCAGCTGCGGGTAAATGCCGAGGCTGGCATTGTTGAGGAAGAAGTGATCGTTGACCGCACCCACGTCGACCTGCGCGCAATATCCTTCGGCAATAGTCGCCACCGCACCTTCAAGATCGAGCGGGACATGAAGGTCCTTCGCGAAATGATTGAACGTCCCGAGCGGCAGAACGCCCAGGGCAATCCCGCTTCCGATCAGAAGCCCTGCCGCTGCGTTGAGCGTCCCATCGCCGCCTCCGACGATGATCGTGCTTGGCTCGCGCCGGATCGCAGCGTTTACTTCCTCGAGAAGGTTCTTAGCCGACGTCGTGAGCTTGATCTCGATCTGGATTCCCGCGGCCTTGAAGAACCGGTCGAGCTCCGAAGCTACGTAAGCGGCTCCGTCGGAATGAGCCGAAGCGTTGATGATGACGCATACGGGTAGAGCCATGCTAGCTGTCGGCGTCGACGCCCGCACTTGCCTCCCCGCGCCGGATATAGTGCAAAGCGGCAAAACAGAACGCCAGCCACGCAACACCCTCGGCAATCCCACCCACTACATCGCTTAGGTAGTGAAGGCCGAGATAGACGCGGCTAAAGGAGACCAGCGCGACCATGAAAACCGCGGCAGCGACGACGACGTACGCGGCATAGCGCTGCCTGGCGTTTACCAAAGCATAGATGGACAGCAACCCATAAAACACGGTCGAGGCCATCGCGTGGCCGCTTGGGAAACTGTAGGTCGGGAGGCTGAAAATCGGATCGTCGAACACGGGACGGCCACGCTGGATGAGATGCTTCAGGCAGAAGTTGAGAAAGTTTCCGCCCAGTACCACGGTCAACAGGATAGCGGCCTCGGAGTGCCTGCGCCGGTACAAGAGCATGATGCTGCCGGCGACGGCGACGATCGTCAAGGTCGTCGGAGCGCCGAGGAAACTGATCGCCGCCATGGCATTCGAAACAATCGGCGTCGCGCGAACGTGCAACCACGTTCCGGCGTTGGCATCGAGCGCCGCCAGCGGCGTGCTCAGGGCGACCGCAAGAGCGATGACAAGAAACATGCCCGCCGCTACAGAAAACACGACCAAGGTCGGGCCGGGGCCGAGCTCGCGCGTGTTTGGTCCCGAATGAAAATTGTGCATGGTCGGAGCGGCCGTGGAAGTGCAACTATGACTTTGCCAATGATGTCCCACTACTCGTTAATGGTTATGGTACCTGCTTGGAGTCTTGGACGAACACGACGCTATAATTATTAGCGTTTGACGAAGCTGCGCGTGAGCGATCCGTAAGCAAAGGGTCGGTATTTCTCCGACGGCGAGCAAGTTGATGCACTGACAAAACCCATCCATCTGCATGAATCCAGCGAAACGAACCGCTTTGCGCGCGGCCATTGTGCTCGCGACGATGGGCGTCCTTGTTATTGTCGTCCTGTTTTTTCCCTGGAATCTTCTACGGGGCCCGATCGCGAGCTACTTCGGTCATCAGCTTGGGCGGCCGGTCGCGATCGCCGGCGATTTGAACGTCAAGCTCGGCTGGACTCCGCGAATCCAGGTTGATGACGTCTCGATCGGCAATGCTCCCTGGTCCGAGGAGCCACAGATGGTGCACGTGCAGAGAATGAACCTGCGCGTCGAGCTTGTTTCCCTGTTCGCAGGCGCACCGGTCGTTCCCGCCGTCGAACTGGTCGAGCCGCAAGTACTGCTGGAAAAAAACAAGGACGGTGCCGCGAACTGGTTGTTCGGGGACGGCGGCTACGCGCCCGATGTGCGCTTGGGAACCATCGACGTCGAACGCGGGATCGTGCGTTATCGCAATCCGGCGCTGCGAGCGGACGTCAGTGTCAAGTTGCAGTCCTCACCCGCCGCGGCGGATACTCCTGCCTCCCTTCGCTTTTCCGGCGACGGTACTTTTCGCGGCGAGGCATTTCGCATCGACGGCCAAGGTCTCGGTCTCTCCGCGCTGCGCAAGGTCGACGATCCGTATCAGCTCACTTTGCATGCCCGAGCGGGAGCGACCGACGTGCGCTTCGCCGGTACCGTCGTCCCTTCCGAAGTCGAGCACGTGAAGGGGGAGCTGCAGCTGCAGGGAAAGGATCTGTCGCAACTCTACCCGATCGTTCCGCTTCCGATTCCGTGGACGCCACCGTACAAGCTGTCGGGCCAGTTGGCGCACAGGGAAAAGCACTGGTCGTATCGGCAGTTCAAAGGTACCGTCGGAGATAGCGACCTCGCGGGCGATTTTCAGGTCGATTTGTCGCAGGCTCGCCCGTCAGTCACCGCGGATCTAGCGTCGCGCCGCTTCGACTACAAGGATCTGGGAGGATTTGTCGGTCTGCCTCCGGGAGAACCGACAACGGGCGTGAAAACGGGTGAGCAGCAGCGGTCGACCGTACGTCGCGCCGCCTCGGCCCGCGTGCTTTCGGACGAGCCTTTCAAGCTCGACCGCTTTCGCATCGCTGACGCCGATATCAAGTTCCGCGGCACCAGCGTCACCTGGACCGCTGCCCCGATCGAGAACCTGTCGACGCACCTGTTTCTGAAGGACGGCGTTCTTCGCTTCGAGCCGCTCGATTTCGGCATCGGCGGCGGTCACGTGGTCGCGAAAGTGTCGCTCGACGCCAACCGCGAGATCGCGCGCACCCAGGCAGATATCGAGGTACGCAACGTCGAGCTTAAACAAATCTTCCCTAAGCTCGCCTCGCCCCAAGGTACCGCGGGACGGTTCGGAGGCCGCGCCGGATTCAAGACCCAGGGCAATACGGTTGCCGCGATGTTCGCCTCCGCGAGCGGCGAGGGCGCCATGATCATGCACGGTGGCGAAGCGAGCACGCTGACGCTGGTGATGACCAATCTCGACCTCGCGCGCGCCGCGGCGCTGCTGCTGCAGGGGGATAATACTTCGGAGATTCGTTGCGCGGTCGCTTCGTTCAGGGTGGCGAACGGAGAAATGGTTCCGGATTTGATGGTCATCGATACGACGGCGGTCACCATCAACGGCGATGGCAGCATCAACTTCCGCGACGAGAAGTACGATCTTCATCTGAAAGCGAAGTCCAAGAAGCTGAGCTTGCTTGCCTTGCGCGGCCCGATCGTCGTCGGGGGCACCTTCAAGACCCCCGCCATTCATCCGGATGCGGGTCAGGTCGCTGCCCGTCTCGGTGCGTCTGCCGGACTGGCGGCGGTCACGCCACCGTTGGCATTGCTGGCCCTGGTCGACTTTGGTGGCGCGCCCGACGTCGATTGCCGGGCGCTTATCGCCGACGCAAAATTGCCGCCGAGTGCGCGCAGCGACAAGGCGGCCTCGACGGTCCAATCGGGCGCGCCTCCCGCTGCGCGTTAGTGCCGCTGCATTCGAGGGCAGATCACGCTCCGAGCACCGTATTCCGCAACCAATCAATCAGGTGAAACCGCCAGCGCTCTCGAGCGAAAGTGGGCAACACCGTTCAATATCCTAACGCCAAACCCGTTCCTCGCCGGGGATCGTTAGCGCCGTAGAAACGTTCGTTACCGCGCGGCTTGGCACCGAGAGACGGCGCACCGACCAGAATGCCCGCGGCGTGGCCCGCCGGTTGGGGATCGGCGAGCCGGTGCCCCATGGCGAGCAGGATCTTGCGCGTATCGGGGCTCAGCGCAAAAGCTTCGACGTTGGTCGTCTCCGGAAGCCACTGCTGATGGAAACGCGGGGCGTCGATCGCTTCCTGAATGTTCATGCCGTAATCGATCACGTTCAGGATGCAGTGCACGACCACCGTGATGATGCGGCTGCCACCCGGCGTACCGATCACCAACACCGGTTTGCCGTCGCGCGAAACGATGGTCGGGCTCATGGAGCTTAAGGGCCGCTTGCCCGGAGTGATCGAGTTGGCCTGCCCCTGTACCAGTCCGTACAGATTGGGCACGCCAAGCTTGGCGGTGAAATCGTCCATCTCGTCGTTCAACAAGATGCCGGTGTTCGCCGCGGTAACCTTGGCGCCGAACCAATCGTTCAGGGTATAGGTCACCGACACCGCGTTGCCCTGACGGTCGACGATCGAATAGTGCGTCGTGTTGACACCTTCGTGCGGCGGGACACCGGGTTTCAGATCGCGCGACACGCCTGCCTTGGCCGGATCGATTGCGGCGCGAACTTTCTCCGCGTAACTCTTGTCCAGCAGCCGGTCGAGCGGATTCTTCACGAAATCCGAATCGCCCAGATAGCTGTTGCGATCGACGTAGGCGTGCCGCATCGCCTCGATTTGATAGTGCACGGCCTGCGCCGATCGAAATCCGAGATCCTTGAGCGGATAGCCCTCGAGGATGTTGAGGATCTCGCAAATCACCACTCCCGAGCCC
>DATNNK010000221.1:0-4162 GCA_035601875.1 Casimicrobiaceae bacterium
CAGATCGTGCATCCAGATCGGCGGCGAGCTTTCCGGTGTCACGCGATACGGGCGCTCGTCGAGGACCTTCAGTCCCATGTGTTCCAGCATCGGCAGGCTGTCGGAGAGCGTCACCGGCGCGCCAAGATGGTACAGCTTGAAGCGCAGCGCTCCAGGCGCGGCCTCGAGCGGCCGATACAGCGACATCCCCAGCGGCTCGGCTTCGGAGAGTTTCGCCACCATCTGAATGTCGGGGACCGCGGCGCGCGCGGTGAAATCCTCGCGATACGCCGCAGGAAAGGCAGCGCCGAATTGCCGCGCGAGATCGTTGCCACGGGCTTCGCCCACAGCCTCGATCAGCGCCTGTTTCAGATCGTCGGTCCAGCGCCGCGCGACGGTGGCGAGCGTTGCTTCGAGATCGCGGACATCGAAGCTCGGGATTTTGCCCGGTGTGGTGCGTACGGTGATCAGGATCCTGGCAAGCGCCGACTCCGACAGATGCACGTTGAATTCGGAGCTGCTTCCATGGAACGCCTGGGTGAGAATGGTCTGCCACTTCTGGCGCAGCTCGGTTGTGTAGTTCTCCCGCGGCGCGTAGATCAAGCACGACAGAAAGCGCTCGAAGGGATCGCGGCGCACAAACAGCCGAAAACGCTGCCGCTCGCCCAGATGCAGAATACCCATCGCGGTACGCAGCAGATCGTCTTCTGTAATCTGGAACAGCTCGTCGCGCGGGTAGCTTTCGAGGATGTTGATCAGCGATTTGTCGGCGTGGCTTCCCGGCACCAGGCCCGCGCGCGCGACGACGTTGGCGGTCTTGCGCCGCAGCAGAGGAATGTCCGACGGCTTGGCGTTGTACGCGGTCGACGTGAACAATCCCAGAAACCGATCTTCTCCGCAGACTTCTCCCTTGGAGTCGAAGCGCTTGACCGCGATGTAATCGAGATAGCCCGGCCGGTGCACCGTCGAGCGCGAAGTCGACTTGGTGACGACCAGCAGCTCGGGCCGCCGTGCATAGGCTTTCACCTCCGGCGGCAGCGCCGCGAAGCTCGTCGCGACGTCCTTGCTCTCGCCTTCGCGCAGGATACCCAGGCTCGAGCCGGCAACGATCTTCAATGCATCCTCGCCGTTCTGCACCACCAACTCGTGGCCGCGATAGCCAAGAAACGTGAAGTGATTGTCCGCGAGCCAAGCGAGAAACGCCTGGCCTTCCGCGAGCTCGTCCGCGGGCAGCGGCGGGGGCCGCTTGTCGGTATCGGCGAGGATCGCCAGCAGGCGATCGCGCATCGCTTTCCAGTCGGCAACGGCCATGCGTACATCGTCGAGCACGCGAGCCAGGTCGGCGGCGAGCTCGTCGAGGCGGGCGGGCTCGATGACGCGGTCGACCTCGACGCGAATGAACGATTCGTGACGCGCGTCCTTGTTATCGTCTGCGGCAAGATCGACAAGTGTTCCATCGGCGCTGCGTTTGACCGCGATGATCGGGTGCATGATCAGGTGCAGCGTCAACCCGTGCCGGTTGACTTCCATCGTCACCGAATCGACCAGGAACGGCATGTCGTCATTGACGATCTCGATGATCGTGTGCGTCGACTGCCACCCATGTTCCTCGATCGACGGGTTGAACACGCGAAGACGCACGCTTCCGGGATCGCGCTTGCGCGCGAAATTCCAGTGCGACAGCGCCGCGCCGTACAAGTCCGCGGGCTGCCGCTCGGCGAGATCCTCCGGGTCGAGCTGGCTGAAATACCGCTGAACAAAGCGCTCGAGCAAACTGCGCTTGTCGGGCGCAACTTTGGCTCGGACAAGCCTCAGGACTTCATCGAGACGTTGCACTCGGCTATCTTGGTCGTTTGCCATTGTGGGTTCCGCTTCGCCAGCGACTACGGACAGGCGCCGATACGCTTGGCGCGGATCTTCATTCCGTTGGAATTTACCTGTTCGTACCAATCGCCATGGTAGGTCGTGGTGTTCATGTTTTGTTCCCCGGCGCAAACCGAGTCGATGATCACTTGATTCCCGGACACCTTCACATCCTTTACCGTGCAGCCGGATTCCTCGGCCGCCTTGACCAGGTATTCCCGAAATGTCTTGTCTTCCCCATTCGCAACGTTGGCGTGGGCGGCAGTCACGCAGCTCCTCATCGCGGTGCCAAGTGCTCCGTCACCAATCGTTATTTCCCACTGCCCCGCCTGCACGCGGTCCGCGCCTCGCGCGAGTGTGACGCTCAGCGCAAGCATTGGGATTGAGAGCACAAGGGGCGCGCTGATACTTTTCACTGAATGCTCCGTTGCGGGAGTGTACGGCTAGGAAATGTGAATTTCACGGTTCATAGTGCGCTCATTAGGGCGATCGTTCGGTACGGATTCATTTTACTTGACCGGACGATGAGCCAATACCCCTCCGATAGACTTCCAGGGTGCGCAGACGAACCGTAGTAGCGCCATCATCCCGCGGCCAATGAATCTTGAGATCGAAGTCGCGATTGCGAACGAGTAGACGGATTTCTCAACTCGCCGGGTTCCCACAGGGGCAGCCCAAGGCCGGCTAGGGACTGTACGGACGCAATTGGATGTGCTTGCCTATGAAAACGGCCCGTTTTTCGCATGTCACAGAAGTACGTGGTACCGGGAGGGGGAATCGAACCCCCACTCTGTTGCCAGAACTGGATTTTGAGTCCAGCGCGTCTACCAATTCCGCCATCCCGGCTATGAGAGACGAGCAAGGGTCGCGCTAGCGCAAGACGTCGCGCACGCCTCGACATTGCCCATGCGATGCAGAGGCGGCATTATCGCGGAAAAGCTTCGCTTCTTCAAACGCAGCACCCGCGGCCCTCCGATGGCGAGTCGACCACCCTACCGTCTTTCCGATTTCGACTTCACGGTGCCTGCGGAACAGATTGCGCAGCGGCCCGCACGCGAGCGGACGGCGAGCCGGCTGCTGCACGTCGCCGGAAACAGGATCGAGGACCTCGCGTTCACCGCGTTGCCGGACTTGCTCGCTGCTGGCGACGTACTGGTATTCAACGACACCCGCGTGGTCCGGTCGCGCCTCCACGCTCGCAAACCCGCGCCGCACGGCGGAAAGGTCGAGCTCCTTTTGGAGCGGATCGTCGCACCCGATGAGGCGTGGATGCAGCTCAAAGCGAGCCATCCGCCGCGACGGGGTGCGCAGATCGAGCTGCCCGGCGGCGCAAGCGCGACGGTGCTCGAGCGCGCCGGTAGATTCGTTCGACTTCGCTTTGCGATCGACGCGACGCTCGAGAATTATTTCGATCGCTACGCCGAGGTTCCGTTGCCGCCGTATATCGTTCGCGCACCGGACTCGGCGGACGACGAGCGTTATCAGACCGTGTATGCGCGGCACGCCGGTGCCGTTGCCGCGCCGACCGCCGGACTGCATTTCGACCGACCCATGCTCACCCGGCTTTCCGCGGCCGGGGTCGTCTTGTCTTATGTCACGCTTCATGTCGGCGCGGGCACCTTCCAGCCCGTCGAAGCTGATGATTTGTCGCGGCACCGAATGCACAGTGAGCGCTTCGGCATTCCTGTCGCAACCGTTGCGGCCGTCGAAGCGGCGCACGCGGCAAATCGCTCGGTGATCGCCGTCGGCACCACTTCGCTGAGGGCACTCGAATCCTCCGCCGCCGGAGACTGGGGCTTGCGTGCCGGCGAAGCGGAAACTTCGTTGTTCATCACGCCGGGGTATCGGTTCCGGATCGTCGATCGCTTGCTGACCAATTTTCACCTTCCGCGATCGACCTTGCTCATGCTCGTCTGCGCGTTCGGCGGTTACGACGCGGTTCGCGCAGCCTACGCTCATGCCATTGACGAGCGATATCGCTTCTTCAGCTACGGCGATGCGATGCTGCTCGAGCGCGATCCCTCTGCTGGCACCGGCAAATAACGCGCGACGGCGCTGCTACAATCGCGGCGATGGAGTTCTCGGTTACCGCGCAGTGTGGCGCCGCGCGTTGCGGGCGTTTGACGCTCGCGCATGGCACCGTCGAGACGCCCGTCTTCATGCCGGTCGGCACCTACGGGACGGTCAAGGCCATGGCACCGCGCGAGCTCGAGGAGCTCGGCGCGCAAATCATCCTCGGGAACGCCTACCATCTGTGGTTGCGGCCGGGACTCGACGTCATCGCCGCGCATCAGGGCCTGCACCGTTTAATAGGCTGGCC
>DATNNK010000222.1:0-9593 GCA_035601875.1 Casimicrobiaceae bacterium
TAGAACTTCAAACCGCCCTCGCGAGCGGCGTCGGCCAGCGCCTTCACGCGACCGTGATACTTGAATCCGGAACGGTCGAACGCAACCGCATCGATACCGAGCTGCTTCGCTTTTTCCGCAATGCGCTTTCCGACCACCGCCGCCGCGGCCTTATTGCCGCCGTTCTTCAAGTCCTTCCGGACGTCGCCTTCGAGCGTCGACGCGCTGGTCAGGATCTTGTCGCCGGAAGGAGCGACGATCTGCGCGTAGATGTGGCAATTCGACCGGCTGACCACCAGCCGGTTGGCGCGCTGCTCGGCGATGCGCGCCCGGGTTTTGCGGGCACGGCGGACACGAGCGTCTTTCTTGTTCATGACTCAGACCCCTGTTCTTTCCAGCTTTTTTGCCATCTTGAATCGTCAGGCTTTGCCTGCGATTCAAGAGTGAATTGCTCCGGTCAAAAGTAGGTTTGTACTTTTGACCGTCGCGTTATTTCTTCTTCGTCTCTTTGATTACGACCCGCTCGCCGACATAGCGAACACCCTTGCCCTTGTACGGCTCGGGCGGACGGTAGGCCCGAATCTCGGCCGCGACCTGCCCTACCTGCTGCTTGTCGATGCCCTTGATCACGATCTCCGTCTGCAGCGGCGTTTCGACCTTCACACCCTTCGGCATCCGGTGCACCACCGGATGCGAAAAACCCAGCGAAAGATTGAGCTTGTCGCCCGCGGCCTGGGCGCGATATCCGACGCCGACCAGCGTGAGCTTCTTTTCGTAGCCGTCGATCACGCCCTTGACCATGTTCGCGACCAGCGCGCGCAAGGTGCCGTGCATCGCACTTGCCTCGGCGTTGGCCGCCTTGAACACCAGCTTGTCGCCGTCCTTTTCAACGGTGATGGCGGTGCCGAACTGGCGCGACAGCGTACCAAGCGGACCCTTGACCGAGATTTCGCCCGGGCCGACATTCACTTCGACCTTCGGCGGCAGCTTGATCGGGTTGTTGCCTATGCGGGACATGTTCTTCTCTCCGTCACGCGACGATGCACAGTACTTCGCCGCCGACGCCGGTGGCGCGTGCCTTGCGATCGGTCATGACGCCGTGCGAGGTCGAGACGATGGCAATTCCCAGTCCGTTCATCACCCGCGGGATGTCGTCCTTGCCTTTGTAGATGCGCAAGCCCGGCTTCGACACCCGCTCGATTTTCTCGATCACCGGCCGGCCCGCGTAGTACTTCAGCGCGATCTCCAGCTGCGGTTTGGCCTCGTCGCCGACGACGGCGAAACCTTCGATGTAGCCCTCGTCCTTGAGCACTTTGGCGATCGCCAATTTGACCTTGGATGTGGGCATCTGGGCCGTGGCCTTTTCCGCGAGCTGCGCATTGCGGATGCGCGTCAGCATATCGGCGATCGGATCAGTCATGCTCATGTATCACCTCAACTCAGTTGCGACGTCGGTTGCCACGTTACTGGGCACTGCCGTATACATTGCGCTGGCGAAACCGGCGCTCATTACCAGCTGGCCTTGACCACGCCGGGAATTTCGCCGCGCATCGCGATCTCGCGCAGCTTGTTGCGCCCCAGGCCGAACTTGCTGTAGACGCCGCGAGGGCGACCGGTCAGCCGGCATCGGTTGCGAAGCCGCGTCGGACTCGCGTTGCGCGGCAGCTGCTGCAGCTTGTGCCGGGCAGCCAGGCGATCCTCGTCGGAGAGCCTCATGTTGGCGATCGACGCCTGCAGCTCGGCGCGCTTCTTAGCGTACTTTTTCACCGTCACGCGACGCTTCAGATCTCGGTTGATGACAGCCTTTTTTGCCATGGGCGCCCTTTAGTCTCAGCTTAGTTCTTGAACGGAAATTTAAACGCGGCCAGCAGCGCCTTTGCCTCGGCGTCGGTCTTGGCTGTGGTCGCGATCGTGATATTCATGCCCCGGATCGAATCGATCTTGTCGTACTCGATCTCCGGGAAAATGATCTGTTCCTTGACGCCCATGTTGAAATTGCCGCGGCCGTCGAAAGAGCGTCCGGATACGCCGCGAAAGTCGCGCACGCGCGGCAGCGCAATCGACACCAGCCGGTCGAAAAACTCGTACATCCGCTCCTGCCGCAGCGTCACCATGCAGCCGATCGGATAACCCGTGCGTATCTTCCAAACCGCGATCGACTTCTTCGCCTTGGTGATCACCGGCTTCTGGCCGGAAATCTTCTGCATGTCGGCGACCGCATTTTCGAGGATCTTCTTGTCGGCGATCGCTTCGCCGACGCCCATGTTGAGAACGATCTTCTCGATCCGCGGGACTTGCATGGTCGACTTGTAGCCGAACTGCTTCACCAGCGCCGGAACGACTTCCTTATTGTAGATTTCCTTGAGGCGGGCCATGGTCAAACTCCGATCACTTCCTTGTTCGACTTGTAGAAGCGAACCTTGCGGCCGTCGTCGAGCTTGCGAAAGCCGATCCGGTCCGCCTTCAGCGTGATCGGATTCCAAATCGCAACGTTAGACACGTGGATCGGCGTTTCCTTGGTCACGATCCCGCCCTGCTGATTCTTCATCGGGTTGGGCCGCGTATGCCGCTTCACCTGGTTGACGCCGGCGACTACGACATGATCGGCGTCGACGATTTGTGTAACGTCGCCACGCTTGCCCTTGTCGCGACCGGCGATCACGACCACGTTGTCGCCGTTCTTGATCTTGCGCATGGTCATAGGACCTCCGGCGCGAGCGATACGATCTTCATGAAGCGCTCGGTGCGAAGCTCGCGGGTGACCGGCCCGAAAATGCGGGTCCCGATCGGCTCGAGCTTGGGCGTGAGCAGCACGGCGGCGTTGGTGTCGAACTTGATCTTGGCGCCGTCATCACGACGAACACCGTGCCGGGTGCGAACGACAACCGCGCTGTAGATCTCGCCTTTTTTGACGCGGCCGCGCGGCGCCGCGTCCTTCACACTGACCTTGATTATGTCGCCGATATGGGCGTACCGGCGCTTGGAGCCGCCGAGCACCTTAATGCACATTACCCGCCGAGCGCCGGTGTTGTCGGCGACCTCCAGCATTGTCTGCATCTGAATCATTGCTAACTCTCCAACTTGACTCGCCGCGGAAACTTAAGCCTCGCGGCGACCAGTTTTGGAACCCGTCCGGGTGAAGCCGCCGCGCGATCGAGCTGCCTGTTCAGTATCCTAAATAGCCTTAAACAGAGCGCGGCAGGCGAAGCTTATAAGTATGACACTGTGGGCCACCATTGGCAAGCGCCACCGGCCTTTAAGTCCCTAGATATCCTTGGCTTTTTCGATCAAGCGCTTCACCCGCCATGCCTTGGTCTTGGCGAGCTTGCGGCAGGCCTCGATCTCAACTAAGTCGCCTGCCTTGTATTCGTTGTTTTCGTCGTGCGCGTGGTACTTGTTGGAGCGGGTCACGACCTTGCCGTAAAGCGGGTGCTTGACGCGGTGCTCGACCAGCACCGTCACCGTCTTGTCCATCTTGTCGCTCACGACCCGGCCGATCTGGGTCTGGATCAGGCTGCCCTTGGCTGCGGGGGCGCCCGCCCCGGCGCCATCGGCCGCCTGTTGGCCCGGTTGTTCCATAAGTTCGGTCATGTCGGTGCCATCTTCGATTTGTGAGTGAGCAGCGTTCGCACTCTGGCGATGTTGCGCCGGACCGCGGGCAGCTTGGATTGATTCGAGAGCTGCTGGGTCGCCTTCTGCATGCGCAGGCCGAACTGCTCCCTCAGCAGCGCATGAAGCTCGGTGGTGAGCTCGTCAGGCGACTTAGCCTTCAAGTCCTTCCTGCGTTCGGAAGTTTTCATGGTCGCGATCCTTAGCCGAGAAGCCGGTGGACGAAGGTCGTCCTGATCGGCAGTTTTGCCGCAGCAAGCGCAAACGCCTCGCGGGCCAGCGCCTCGTCGACGCCATCCATTTCATACAGAACCTTGCCGGGCTGGATCTCGGCGACGTAGTACTCCGGATTCCCCTTGCCATTGCCCATCCGCACTTCGGCCGGCTTTTGCGACACCGGCTTGTCGGGGAAGATACGAATCCAGATCCGCCCTCCGCGCTTGATGTGCCGCGTCATCGCCCGCCGGGCGGCTTCGATCTGGCGTGCGGTAAGGCGTCCGCGCCCGACCGCCTTCAGCCCGTATTCGCCGAAGCTGACCTTGGCGCCGACGGTCGCAACGCCTTTGTTGCGGCCCTTCTGCTCCTTGCGGTATTTCCGTCTAGCTGGCTGCAACATTTTTCACTCCCGCGGGCTTCCGAGCCCTCTTCGGTGCTTCGGGCGCCGGCACGGGGACCGCTTGAGGCTCCGCGTTGTGCGGCATCACTTCGCCCTTGAACACCCAGACCTTGATCCCGATGACGCCGTATGACGTCTTCGCTTCCGCAAAACCGTAATCGATGTCCGCGCGCAGCGTGTGGAGCGGCACCCGCCCCTCGCGATACCACTCGCAACGCGCGATTTCGATGCCGTTCAGCCGCCCCGAGCTCATGATCTTGATGCCCTGCGCGCCAAGGCGCATCGCGTTCTGCATCGCGCGCTTCATGGCACGGCGGAACATGATGCGCTTCTCGAGCTGTTGCGCGATCGAGTCGGCGACGAGCTGCGCGTCGATCTCGGGCTTGCGAATCTCCTCGATATTGAGGCCGACTTCGGTGCCCATCATCTTGCGCAGGTTCGCCCGCAGCGTTTCGATGTCCTCGCCCTTCTTGCCGATCACCACGCCTGGGCGCGCGCTGTGAATGGTAATGCGCGCGTTTTTGGCCGGGCGTTCGATGGTGATCTTGCCAACCGAGGCGTGCGAGAGCTTTTTCTTCAGATACGCGCGGACCTTGATGTCCTCGTTCAATATCGTGGGGAAGTGCTTGCTGTTCGCGTACCACTTCGACGTCCAGTCGCGATTGACGGCCAAACGAAAGCCAGTCGGATGTATTTTCTGTCCCATGACCTAGTCCTTTTTTCCGTCACCGACGGTGACATGGATGTGGCAAGTCTGCTTGAGAATCACGTTGCCACGTCCCTTGGCCCGCGCGGTAAAACGGCGCAGATTGGTCGCCTTGTCGAGATAGATCGTGTTGACCTTCAACTCGTCGACATCGGCGCCTTCGTTGTGCTCGGCGTTGGCGATTGCCGATTCCAGGACCTTCTTGATGATCTTGGCGCCCTTCTTGGGGCTGAACGTCAGCACGTCGAGCGCCTTGTCGACCTTCAAACCGCGGATCTGATCGGCGACGAGCCGGCCCTTCTGGGCCGACAGGCGCACGCCGCGCAGGATTGCTTTGGTTTCCATTGGCTAAAGCTCCTTACTTCCGAGGCGGCAGCGGCGCCGCAACCTTCTTGTCGGCCGAGTGCGCCTTGAAGGTGCGGGTCAAAGCGAATTCGCCAAGCTTGTGCCCGACCATGTTTTCCGACACATACACCGGTATGTGTTGCTTGCCGTTGTGAACCGCAATGGTCAGTCCCACGAAATCGGGGGTGATCGTCGAACGGCGCGACCAGGTCTTGATCGGCCGCTTGTCCGACGTGGCGCGAGCCGCCTCGACCTTGGACTGCAAATGGTGATCGACGAACGGACCTTTCTTGATTGAGCGAGCCATCTTGTTTCCTCTACCCCTTCTTTGCCGCGTGGCGGCGGCGGACGATCATCCCGTCGGTGCGCTTATTGCGACGTGTCTGATAACCCTTGGTCGGCGTACCCCAGGGGGACACCGGATGGCCGCCGCCGTTGGAACGGCCGCCATGCGGGTGATCCACCGGATTCATGGCGATGCCGCGAACGGTGGGGCGGATGCCGCGCCACCGCTGCGCGCCGGCCTTGCCGATCGAACGCAGGTTGTGCTCTTCATTGCCGACGGTGCCAATCGTGGCCCGGCAGTCGACGTGCACCTTGCGAATCTCGCCCGAGTGCATGCGCAACTGCGCATAGGCGCCTTCGCGCGCGAGCAACTGCACCGACGCTCCGGCGGAACGCGCCATTTGCGCGCCTTTGCCAGGCAGCATCTCGACACAATGTATGGTCGTGCCCACCGGAATGTTGCGCAACGGCAGGCAATTGCCGGGCTTGATCGCCGCCTCGGCCCCGCTCATCAGCTGCGCGCCGGCCGCGACGCCGCGAGGAGCAACGATGTAGCGCCGCTCGCCATCGCTGTAGAGCAGCAATGCGAGATGTGCGCTGCGGTTCGGGTCGTATTCGAGCCGTTCCACCTTGGCCGGAACACCATCCTTGTTGCGGCGAAAATCGACGATGCGGTAATGCTGCTTGTGGCCGCCGCCCTGGTGGCGCATGGTGATATGGCCATTGTTGTTGCGCCCCGAACCGCGCTTTTTCGCCTCGATCAGCGCCTCGACCGGCCGACCCTTGTGCAAGTCCGGATTGACGACCTTGACCAGCGAGCGACGGCCGGGCGAGGTCGGTTTGACTTTGATAAGTGCCATGATCAGGCTTCCTGCGCGAAGTTGATTTCCTGGCCCGGCATCAGGCTCACGTACGCCTTCTTCCAGTTGCGGCGGCGGCCGTTGTAGGCGCCGAACCGCTTGACCTTGCCTTTGACGTTGGCAATCTGAACGCTTTCTACCTGGACCTTGAACATGAGCTCGACCGCAGCCTTGACTTCCGGCTTGGTGGCATTGGGAGCGACCCTGAACACGACCTGCTCGTGCTTGTCGGCAATGTGCGTCGCCTTTTCGGAAATGGTCGGTGCCAGGAGCACCGTCATCAGCCGCTCCGGGTTGAACTTGGTCGCTGCTGCGGCGACGGGCGCAATCGTTTTCTGCGCGCTCATGCCAGGATCTCCTCGAACTGGGTCACCGAGGCGCGGGTCAATAGCACATGATCGAATCGAACCAGGCTGACCGGATCGACCTCGCGCGTCTCCAGCACCAGCACGCCTTGCAGGTTGCGCGACGACAGATGGACGTTGTCGTGCAGAGCGTCGACGACGACGAGTATCGTGCCGCTTAAGCCCAGCGCCTTGATCTTCTGCGCGAACAGCTTCGTCTTCGGCGCATCGAGCGCGATCTGATCGACGACCGACAGTCGATCTTCACGAACCAGTTGCGACAGGATCGAGGCGATGCCGGCGCGGAACATTTTCCGGTTCACTTTCTGGGAAAAGTTCTCATCGGGCGAGCTGGGGAAAATCTTTCCGCCACCGCGCCACAGCGGGCTGTTGGCCTGGCCCGCTCGGGCGCGGCCGGTGCCTTTCTGCGCCCACGGCTTCTTATGCGACTTGTTGATGTCGGCACGGCCTTTTTGCGCGCGATTGCCGCTGCGCGCATTGGCCTGATACGCCGTCACCAGCTGGTGGATCAGCGCTTCGTTGTATTCGCGGCCGAACAACGAGTCCGATGCAGCGACCGTAGCGGCGGGTTTGCCGCTGTCGTTAATGAGCTTCAGATCCATGTTCAGGCCCCCTTCTTCAGCGGGGTCTTGACCGACGGCCGGACGACGATGTGGCCGCCGTCGGCGCCTGGAACCGCGCCCTTGACCAGCAGCAGTCCGCGCTCGACGTCGACGCGGACGACCTTCAGCGTCTGCACGGTCCGCTTCACGTTGCCGTATTGGCCGGCCATGCGCTTGCCGGGAAACACTCGGCCCGGGTCCTGCGCCATACCGATCGAGCCGGGGCTATTGTGCGAGCGCGAATTGCCGTGCGAGGCGCGGTTCGAGCTGAAATGGTGGCGCTGGATCACGCCCGAAAAGCCGCGGCCCTTGGTGGTGCCGCTGACATCGACCAACTGTCCGACCGCGAAGGTTTCTACGCTGATGGTTTCGCCCAGCTTAAGGCTCGCTAGCTGCTCCGCCGGCACCTGAAATTCCTTCAGCATGGTTCCCGCTTCCACGCCTGCCTTGGCCAGATGGCCCGCTTGCGGCTTGGTGACGCGATTGGCGCGCCGCTTGCCGTAGGTGACCTGCACCGCGGAATAGCCGTCGGTTTCCTCGGTCTTGATCTGGGTGACGCGATTGTTGGCGACATCGAGCACGGTCACCGGCACGGCAGCGCCGTCGTCGGAGAAAATCCGTGTCATGCCGAGCTTGCGGCCGACAAGTCCTAGACTCATGTTCGTTTTCCTTTAACTGCCGCCGATTTCGATTGACCGGCGACGCACTTAACTGCAGGGATCAGGAATCGGGTATCAGGCATCACTAAAACTGACGCCCACAACCGCTAACGAACCTGACTCCTGATGCCTGACTACTGAAGCTTGATCTCCACGTCGACACCCGCCGGCAGATCGAGCTTCATCAGCTGATCGACCGTCTTGTCGGTCGGATCGATGATGTCCATCAACCTTAAGTGGGTGCGAATCTCCAGCTGATCGCGCGACGTCTTGTTGACGTGCGGCGAGCGCAGAACATCGAACCGCTCGATCTTGGTCGGAAGCGGGACCGGACCCTTCACCACCGCGCCGGAGCGCTTCGCCGTTTCCACGATTTCCTGCGCCGACTGGTCGATCAGCTTGTAGTCGAAAGCCTTGAGGCGGATACGGATTCGCTGGTTCTGCATAGGTGCCTTTCGTCCGAAAGTAAAAACCTACTTTCGGCCGGTTGGTTTTCCTGCGAATCGCAGCTCGGTTACGACTCAGTTACCAGCACCGGCCTGACGATTCGCAAGGTGAAATTCAACTATTCAATAACTTTCGCCACCACCCCGGCGCCGACCGTGCGACCACCTTCGCGGATCGCGAAGCGCAGGCCTTCCTCCATCGCAATCGGCGCAATCAGGGTCACCGTCATCTGGATATTGTCGCCAGGCATCACCATCTCGGTCCCCGCCGGCAGCTCCACCGAACCAGTCACATCGGTGGTGCGAAAGTAAAACTGCGGCCGGTAACCCGGAAAGAACGGCGTATGCCGCCCACCTTCTTCCTTGGAGAGCACATACACCTCACAGCTGAACTTGGTGTGCGGGGTGATACTGCCCGGCTTCGCCAGCACCTGCCCACGCTCCACCTCTTCCCGCTTGGTACCCCTGAGCAGCACCCCCACGTTGTCGCCAGCCTGGCCCTGGTCTAAAAGCTTGCGGAACATCTCCACCCCCGTGCAGACCGTCTTCAGGGTCGGCTTCAAACCGATAATCTCCAACTCCTCGCCCACCTTCACCACCCCACGCTCCACCCGCCCAGTCACCACCGTGCCCCGACCCGAGATCGAGAACACGTCTTCCACCGGCATCAGAAACGGCCCATCGATCAGCCGCTTCGGCTGCGGGATATAGGTGTCCAGCGCCTCCGCCAAACGGTTGATGCAGGGCTCCCCCAGCTCGCTCTTGTCGCCCTCCAGCGCCAGCTTCGCACTGCCAATGACGATCGGAATCTTGTCCCCCGGAAACTCATACTTCGACAACAACTCCCGCACTTCCAGTTCCACCAGCTCCAACAGCTCCTTGTCATCGACCATGTCGGCCTTGTTCAGGAACACCACGATGTAGGGCACCCCCACCTGCCGCGCCAACAGAATGTGCTCCCGCGTCTGCGGCATCGGACCATCGGCCGCACTGACCACCAGAATCGCCCCATCCATCTGCGCCGCCCCGGTAATCATGTTCTTCACATAGTCAGCATGACCCGGACAGTCGACGTGCGCGTAGTGCCGATTCTTCGTCTCGTATTCCACGTGCGCCGTGTT
>DATNNK010000223.1:0-8309 GCA_035601875.1 Casimicrobiaceae bacterium
TCCAGAATGAGCGAGCGCGAAATGCAGGCGGTGGCGGAGTTCACGTCAGGCTTGCACTGACTTAGTGTGCGTCGCGGGAGCCGATCTTTTGCTTGCGACACCGAAACGCCGCCCTTTTTCATCGCCGTCGAGAGGCCATTCATGGCCCCGAGCATCGCCTCGCTGCACATATATCCCGTCAAGAGCTGCCGCGGAATCGCGCTTGAAACGTCGCCGGTTGGCGAGCGCGGCCTGGCCTTCGACCGCGAATGGATGATCGTCGATGGCGACGGCCGATTCGTCACTCAGCGTGACGTTCCGCGGCTGGCGCTGGTCGAGCCCTCGCTGACCACCGCGGCGCTGGAGCTCACAGCGCCGGGCAGCGGGCGATTGGCCGTGCCGCTTAGCTTCGACGGGCCGGCCCGGCCGGTAACCGTATGGCGCGATAGCATTCCGGCCGTCGATCAAGGTGACGAGGCGGCGGCGTGGCTAGCGTCTGCGCTGCGGCTACCGCTCCGTCTCGTGCGGTTCGACCTCACGGTTCGGCGGTACTGCAACGAGGCCTATGCGGGCAAAGCGGGCGCGCACACAGCATTTGCAGACGCTTACCCGCTGCTGATCCTGTCCGAGGCGTCGCTTGCCGATCTCAATTCGCGTCTCAAAGAACCGCTGCCGATGAATCGATTCCGTCCCAACGTGGTGTTGTCCGGAATTGACGCCTACGATGAGGATCACATCGATGAGATTCGCGTCGGCGGCCTCGCGTTCAAGCTGGTCAAGCATTGCACACGCTGCCAGATTACGACGACCGACCAGAGCACCGCCGTGGTCGGTATGGAGCCGCTTTCGACGCTGGCGCGCTACCGGATGAGCGCCGAGCTTGGAGGCGTGACGTTCGGCATGAACGCGATCGTCGCTGCCGGTGCTGGCCTTGCCATCCATCGCGGAGATAGGGCGAGCTGCGCTTTCAGGTTCTGACCTGCCCTCCGGCCCGGGCCGAGGTCAACGCGCGTCGGCGCAGCCAGGGCGAACTCAAGCCAGGCAGGCGTGAAGCATTTCGTCCCACGGCGGCAGAGCGAAGCCGAAGGTGTCCGCGAATTTCCCGCTGGCGAGCACCGAGCGGCGCGGCCGGCGCGCGGCGCTTGGATATTCCGCACTGGTGATCGGCACCACACGCGGGCGATCGGCGCCCGCAAAAATCGCACGCGCAAAGTCGAACCAGCTGGTGCTGCCGCTGGCGCTTAAATGATAGAGCCCGGCGCGCTCGGCGAGCTCCGAGCTGCCGCGTCCCACGAGCATCGCGGTCGCGTCCGCCAAGGACCGTGTCCAGTTGGGTGTGCCGATTTGATCTGCGACAACTTTCAGCTCTTCGCGCTCGGCGGCAAGTCTTCGCATGGTCGTCAGGAAATTCTGGCCGCGAAGTCCGTAGACCCAGCTGGTGCGCAGCACCAGACTTGGCCCCCCGGCGGCGGCGATCGCGCGCTCTCCGCCAAGCTTGCTACGACCGTAGGCGTTGATGGGATGGGGGACGGCTTGCTCGTCGTACGGTGCCGTGGCTTCGCCGTCGAAAACGTAGTCGGTCGAGTAGTGAATGAAGATCGCGCCTGCCCGTTTGGCTTCCTCGGCGAGAATGCCGGGAGCCCGGGTATTGATCGCGTCAGCCTGGCCGGGCTCGCTTTCCGCGCGATCGACCGCGGTATAGGCGGCGGCGTTGACGATCAGCCCCGGTCGCGCGCCGCGTACCGCGGCGACCACCGCGTCCGCGTCAGCCAGATCGAGCGCGGCGTGGTCCAGCGCAACGACCTCCCCGCACGCCGGCAGCACGCGCGCGAGCTCGAAACCCAGCTGTCCCTTCGACCCGATAAGAAGGATCCTCGGTCGCGTCACGGATACGCGGCAGCGAGCGAGAATGGCGTTCCGGCCGCATCCTTGGCGGCAAGCGTCGGCGCTTGCTGCAGAGGCCACGCGATGCCGAGCGTCGAATCATTCCACAGCAGACTGCGCTCGAATTCCGGGTACCAGTAATCCGTGGTCTTGTAGAGGAACTCCGCCGTTTCCGAAAGCACGAGAAAGCCATGCGCGAACCCCGGCGGGATCCACAGCATCTGCTTGTCGTGCGCAGTCAGTGTCATGCCGATCGAACGCCCGAACGTCGGCGAGCCTCGCCTCATATCGACCGCGACGTCGTATACGTCGCCCGATATGACCCTCACCAGCTTGCCTTGCGCGTGCTCGATCTGATAATGCAATCCGCGCAGCACGCCGCGCGCGGAGCGGGAGTGATTATCCTGAACGAACTCGACATCGATCCCGGCCTCGGCAAACGCCCGGCGATTGTAGCTTTCGAAAAAAAAGCCGCGCGCGTCTGCGAAAACGCGAGGCTCGATCAGCAGCACATCGGCGAGTGCCGTCGGCGTGACCTTCATCGACACTACCCTATCGTCAACGCACCAGCGGTTCGCGCAGCAAGCCAAGCAGGTAACGGCCGTAGGCGTTCTTTGCCATGGCGTTGCCGAGGAGTTCGAGTCTGGCCGCGTCAATATAGCCCAAGCGGTATGCAATCTCCTCCGGACACGCGATTTTCAGGCCCTGTCTGCGCTCTATGGTGGCGATGTACTGGCCGGCTTCGAGCAGCGATTCATGCGTGCCGGTATCGAGCCACGCCATGCCCCGTCCCATCACCTCGACCGCCAGCTCGCCGTCGTCGAGGTAGACTTTGTTGACGTCGGTGATCTCGAGCTCGCCGCGCGCCGAAGGTTTGAGTGACGCGGCGACGTCGAGCACGCGGTTGTCGTAAAAATACAGTCCGGTAACCGCGTACCGCGATTTGGGTTGTGCCGGCTTTTCTTCGAGAGTGAGCACTCGGCCGGCGCTGTCGAACTCGGCAACGCCATACCGCTCGGGGTCGGCCACGGGATAGGCGAAGATCGTGGCGCCTTCGCCGCGAGCGGCGGCGCGCTCGAGCATCGGCTGCAGATCGTTGCCGTAGAAAATATTGTCGCCGAGCACCAGGGCAGGAGCGTCGTCGCCGATGAATGAGCGTCCGATGAGAAATGCCTGCGCAAGTCCATCCGGCGACGGCTGGACGGCGTAACGCAGGTTAATGCCCCAGCGCGCTCCGTCGCCCAGCAGTTGCGCGAATCGCGGCGTATCGTCCGGGGTCGAGATCAGCAGGATGTCGCGAATGCCCGCCAACATCAGCGTCGACAAGGGATAGTAGATCATCGGCTTGTCGTAAACCGGCAGGAGCTGTTTCGAGATTACCTGTGTCACCGGGTAGAGCCGGGTCCCCGAGCCGCCGGCGAGGATGATGCCTTTGCGCATCGTCTAAGCGACCTCGGCCGCGTAGTTGAGCGAGATCCAGTTCTTGTACTCGCCGCTGGTGACCGCGGCCAGCCATCCGGCATTGTCGAGATACCAGGCGACGGTGCGCGCGATCCCCGACTCGAACGTCTCGCTCGGCTCCCATCCCAGCTCGCGGCGAATCTTCGACGCATCGATCGCGTAGCGACGGTCGTGGCCCGCGCGATCCTTGACGAACGTGATCAGCGATTCGGCATCGCATCCCGGCTTCTGCTCACCGAGAACACGGCAAAGTGTCCGCACGACGTCGATGTTGGCGATCTCGGCGTTGCCGCCGACGTTATAGGTCTCGCCCGGGCGTCCCCGTTCCAACACCGTTCGGATCGCCGCGCAATGATCGCCCACGTAGAGCCAGTCGCGCACATTCCCGCCGTCGCCATAGACCGGCAGCGGCTTGCCCGCGAGTGCGTTGTACAGCATCAGCGGAATTAGTTTTTCCGGGAACTGTCGCGGACCGTAGTTGTTCGAGCAGTTGGTCGTCAGTGTCGGAAGGCCGTAGGTATGATGGTAGGCGCGCACCAGATGGTCCGCCGATGCCTTCGACGCGGAGTATGGGCTGTTGGGTGCATAGGAATTTGTCTCCGAGAAGGGGGGCGCCCACGGCTCGAGCGAGCCGTAGACTTCATCGGTCGAGATGTGCACGAAGCGAAATTGCGCGAGCTCGTCGCCGGTCAGCGCAGTCCAATAGGCACGCGTGGCATCGAGCAGCGCGAATGTGCCGACAATATTGGTGACGATAAAATCCGCGGGCCCGTGAATCGAGCGATCGACGTGGCTCTCGGCTGCGAAGTTGACGATGGCCCTCGGCCGGTGAACGCTCAGCAAATGCAGGACCAGGTTTCGATCACCGATGTCGCCGCGGACGAATAGGTGACGGGTATCGCGTTTAAGCGAGGCGAGATTGCCGAGATTGCCGGCGTAGGTCAGCTTGTCGAGGTTGATGACCGGCTCGTCGCTGCAGTCGAGCCAGTCGAGAACGAAATTGGCACCGATGAACCCGGCACCTCCAGTCACCAAAATCATGCGGGCTCCATGCGCCGCGGACACTGGCGCGCATTTTTCTCAAGGGCGGCATATTATCATGCGCGCTTAAGCCGATTCGCTTTCGCCGTAGTATTCGCGATACCACTGTACGAAGCTGGCGAGCCCGACATGCAACGGAGTCGACGGTGCGAATCCGGTGGCTGCGGCGAGTCGCTCGATCGACGCAAACGTCGCGGGCACGTCCCCTGGCTGCAGCGGCTCGTACTCCCTGATTGCGCGCACGCCGAGGAGGCGCTCCAGCTCGCTGATGAACGTTTCGAGCTCGACGGCGGTATGGTTCCCGATGTTGTAGATCGCGCTGGGAGCGACGTTGGAGGTCGCCGCTACCGGCGGTCGGGACAAGACCCGCACGACACCCTCGACAATGTCGTCGATGTAGGTAAAGTCGCGTTGCATCCTGCCAAAGTTGAAGACCTTGATCGGCCGACCCTCGAGCATCGCGCGGGTGAATAGCATCGGCGACATGTCCGGCCGCCCCCAAGGTCCGTAAACGGTGAAAAAGCGCAGGCCGGTCGCCGGCATGCGGTAGAGATGACTGTAACTGTGCGCCATCAACTCGTTGGCTTTTTTCGTCGCCGCGTACAGGCTCACCGGATGATCGACGTTCTGGTCCTCGGAGAACGGAAGCGTGTGATTTGCTCCATAAACGCTCGAGCTGGACGCGTAGACCAGGTGTTCGACGGCGCCGTGACGACAGCCTTCGAGGACGGCGCCGAAGGCGTCGACGTTGTTGCGAAGGTACGCCGCAGGGTTGACCAGCGAATAGCGCACGCCCGGCTGCGCGGCCATGTGCGCGACATGAGTGACCTGCGCACTGCGAAAAAAAGCCGCGGTCGCCGTGGCATCGGCGAGATCGAGCGCCTCGCAGCGAACGCCGAGTCTCAGGAGCCGTGCCGCGCGCGCGTGCTTGAGCGCGACGTCGTAATACGGGTCGAAGCTGTCGACCGCGACCACCTCGGCGCCGTCCTCCCGCAGGCGATGCGCGAGATGCATGCCGATGAAGCCGGCCGCGCCTGTCACGAGCACCTTCATGAGCTCCGCCCTCGCTCTGCCTGTTCGAGCGCGCGCAGCTTCGCGTACTTTGAAAAGCTGTTGAAGCAGCCGATCGAAATGTGAACGAGGCCCGCGACGCCGTCGAGGAAGCCGCCGCGCAGGACATAGAAACGAAAGAATCGGAAAATCGGCGACACGATCAGCCGGGCCGCGGAAAAACGCTCGCCCCGCGCAAACAACGCCTCTGCCTGAAGCGTCGTGTACCGGTTCTGCTTGGCAAGATAGGCCTCGAGCGAGTCGCCCGACGTATGCAGCAGGTCGCCGCTCAGGCGGCCCACCTTTCCATTGAAGACAACGTGTTCGTGCACCGCGTCTTCGCTCCAACGCGCATGGCGGCGATCGAACAGCCGCAGGTTCCAGTCGGGATAGCCTTCGCCATGTCCCAACCATTTGCCGAGAAAACGGTTTCGCCGCGGCATTTCGTACGCGTTGAACTGCGCGTGCTGTAGCGTCGAACGAATGGAACGCGCCAACTCCGGCGAGACGCATTCATCCGCGTCCAGGCAGAGCACCCAGTCGCTCGCCGCCTGTGCGACGGCGAAGTTCTTCTGCGGCCCGAAGCCCAGCCACGCCTGCTCGATGACCAGCGCGCCACAGCTCGCCGCAATTTGTGCGGTATTATCGCCACTGCCCGAGTCGACGACGATCATTTGTGACGCAAATCGAGCCGAGCTCAGGCACTCAGCGAGACTGGCGCCGGCGTCGCGAGTGATCACCACCAAGGTCAGGGCAAGCGGGGGAAGCGGATCGGACATCGCGTCAAACGTGAAGGCGCCTCGGTCTTTGCTTTCCGCGCAGAGGTTCACCTCAGTAGTCACGATACGGCCGGAATGCGCCGTTATTCTACGTTCAAACCTAGCCGTGATCCAGCCAACCGCAACCGAAGATCAAGCCGTGCCCGGAACGATTGGTCGCAGCGCTACGAACGCCGCGCGATGAGCAGCGTGTTGATCGTCCGTCCGTCGTCGCTTGGCGATATCGTGCACGCATTGCCGGTCGTACACGACATCAGGCGACACCGCGCCGGGATGAGCATCGACTGGGTCGCGGAGGAGATGTTTGTCGAGCTGGTGGCGTTGAATCGCGAAGTGCGTGCTGTCATCCCGGTGTCTTTGCGACGGTGGCGACATGCGCTGCTGGCGCGCGCGACCTGGCATGAAGTCGCTCTATTTCGCCGCGCGCTCAGGGCACGGCGTTACGACGTCGTGCTGGACCTGCAGGAACAGGTCAAGGGCGCGTTGATCGGCGCTCTCGCGCGTGGCGCGGTGCATGGGCCCGACCGCGCGAGCATCCGCGAGCCTGCCGCAACGCTGGCTTATCGACGCAAGCACCGCATCCTGCCACGCCAGCATCTGATCGATCGCTGCCGTGAGCTCGCGGGCAAGGCTCTTGGATACGAGCCCATCGGGCCGCCTTGCTTCGAGCTGTCAGTCGCACCGTCAGACAAGCTTCCGCCGGCTCCGTTCGCGGTATTCGTTCACTCCACCAGCCGCGCCGACAAACTCTGGCCGGAGCCACACTGGCGGTCGCTGATAGCGCATTTCGCGAACACGGGAATGACCGTGCTGCTGCCGGCGGGAAATGCCGCCGAGGCCGCGCGCAGTGAGCGGCTCGCGCACGGCATTGCAGGCGCGCGCGTTGCCACGCGACAGAGCTTGTCGGCGACCGCATCGCTCCTTGCAGGCGCCGATCTTGTCTGTGGCGTGGATACCGGACTCGTTCACCTTGCCGCCGCGCTTGGCGTACCGACCATTGCCTTGTTCGTTACCACCGATTCCGCATTGGCAGGCGTCGGGCACGCCAGCCGGCACGCCCGTGATATTGGCGGGAGAGGATTGGTGCCTTCGCCGGAACAGGTCGTCGCCGCCGCCGGCGGAATCATGCAGTGCACCTCGGCCTGACCGAGGAGCACCGTGGAAGCTGCCAGGGCACTCTACACGCTGATCGGTACCGCTCTTTTGCCGCTGCTCCCGCTGCGGTTGTGGTGGCGAGGCCTGCGCGAGCCGCTTTATCGAAGCGCCATCGGCGAACGCTTCGGGCGCTATCGCACCGGCACGTTTTCGGCGCCCGTGCTCTGGGTGCATTCCGTTTCCGTCGGCGAGACGAGGGCCGCGCTGCCGCTGGTGCAACGCATGAAAGCGAGCTATCCCGAAGCGACGATCCTGCTCACGCATATGACCGCGTCCGGACGTGCGGCGGGCCGCGAGCTGTTCGGCGACGGCGTGGTCCAGGTATGGCTGCCCTACGACGTTCCGTTCGCCGTCAATCGCTTTCTTGCGCATTTCCGCCCGGCCGCCGGCTTCCTGGTCGAGACCGAGCTGTGGCCCAATCTCATCGGAGAGGCGCATCGGCAGGACGTGCCGGTGTTTCTGGTCAATGCGCGCATGTCGGAACGCTCGGCGGAAAGCTACGCCCGATTTTCGTCGCTGACCCGACCGATGCTGCGGCGATTGCGCGGCGTGGCGGCGCAATCGCCCGCGGACGCCACGCGGCTTGCCGAGCTTGGCGCGACGGCGCCGATCGTCACCGGCAACCTGAAGTACGACGTCAGCATCCCCGACAACGCGCTGACGCTCGGCGCGGAATTGAGGTTACGCTTTGGCGCGTCTCGTCCCGTCTGGATGGCGGCGAGCACCCGCGATGGCGAGGAAGCGCTCATTCTCGACGCCATCGCGCGCGCGCCGATGCCGCCAGGCTCGCTGCTGGTCATCGTGCCCCGGCACCCGCATCGCTTCGCGGTCGTCGCCGAGCTCTTGCGCTCGCGCGGGGTGCCATTCGTCCGCCGCAGCGAAAACAGGTCGGTGCCGGCGGATATCGCTGTCGTGCTCGGCGATTCGATGGGAGAAATGTCGGCCTATTACGCCGCCACC
>DATNNK010000224.1:0-2028 GCA_035601875.1 Casimicrobiaceae bacterium
AGTCTTCGCGGACGCACGGTTGCTTCGATCGCGACCGCGATGCCGGCAAATCCTTCGGCGGTGTAGACGCGATAAGTGGCGTCCGGAAGCCCCGTGCGCGCCACTGCCTGGCCTTGCCCGAATCGAAGCGCTTCGATGGGCTCGAGATCGATTCTGGGCAGCGCCGCGACCAAGGTGTCCGGGGGAAGGAGACGCGCGTCGCATTCGTCGTCGCTCAAGCCCGCCAGCGTCTCCAGCGTGCAGCTCGCGCTCAAGCGCAACCCGCCGGTCTCGAGCCTGCGCAGTGCCGCAAGATGCGCGCCGCAGCCAAGCGCCAGGCCGACGTCTTCTGCCAGGACACGCACGTAGGTTCCCTTGCCGCAACGGATCGTCAGGGACAGGTCGGGACCTGTATATGCGTCCAGTGTCATCGAATGTATGACGACTTCGCGTTCCCGACGCGGAATCTCGATGCCCTCGCGGGCATATTCGTAGTAGTTACGGCCCTGATATTTGAGGGCGGCATAGCGTGGAGGAATTTGCGTGATGCGCCCGATGAAGCGTGGCAGGACCGCTTCGACATCCTGCCGGGCTACCGTCACGTTGCGCGTTTGCAGCAGCTCGCCCTCGGCATCGCCTGTAGTCGTGGTCGTGCCGAGGCGAACGATGGCGAGATAAGTCTTGTCGGCGTCGAGCAACATGTGCGCGAACTTGGTCGCTTCACCGAAACAGATCGGCAACAGGCCGCTTGCCAGTGGATCGAGCGTTCCGGTGTGCCCCGCCTTTTCGGCACGAAACCGGCGCTTCACCTGCTGCAATGCGGCGTTGGACGACAGCCCCACGGGCTTGTCGAGGAGCAGGACGCCGTCGACGCGGCGGCGCAAACGCGGCGCCGATGTGGAGCCGCGCATCAGCTCGGGTGCTTGCGGTCTTCGGCGACAGCGTCGTCGATCAACTTGGACAGGCGAAGCCCCGATTCAATGGAGTCGTCATAGACAAAATGAAGCTGCGGCACCGTATACAGCTTGAACCGGTGCGCGAGCTCGGTGCGCAGATACCCTGCCGAATGCTGCAGGGCCGCGACCGCGGTCGCCGCGTGCTCCTTGCCAGCCAGATGCGTGAAAAAAATCTTGGCGTGCGAGAGATCTGGCGACACTTCGACCGCGGTGACCGTGACCATGCCGATCCGAGGATCCTTGACGTGGAGACGCAGCAGATCGGCAAGCTCGCGCTGGATCTGATCGCCGACGCGTTGCGCGCGCTGTGAGTTCTTTTTCATCGCCACTACAAGTAAATGAGGTCAAATGCGGTCAAACGCGATCGAATGCGTCCTGCAGCGGACCTACAAGGTTCGCGACACTTCCACGATCTCGTACACTTCGAGCTGATCACCCTTTTCGATCTCGTTGTAGTTCTTCAGCGACAAGCCGCACTCGAATCCTGCCTTGACTTCGCGCACGTCGTCCTTGAAGCGCTTGAGCGAATCGAGCTCGCCGTCGAAGACGACGATGCTGTCGCGCAACAGCCGGACCTTCGAGCCGCGGCGGACCACTCCCTCGAGCACGTAGCAACCGGCAACGGTGCCGACCTTGGAGATCTTGTAGACCTCGCGCACTTCGACCAAGCCGAGCTGGCTTTCCTTTTTCTCCGGCGTGAGCATGCCGGATAGCGCCGCCTTCACCTCGTCCACGGCTTCGTAGATGATGGTGTAGTAGCGGATGTCCACGCCAGAATGCGCGGCCAGCTTGCGCGCGGCAACGTCGGCGCGGGTGTTGAAGCCGATGATGACGGCCTTGGACGCGAGTGCCAGGTTGACGTCCGACTCGGTGATGCCGCCAACCGCGGCGTGGACGATGTTGACCTTCACTTCGTCGGTCGACAATTTCGAAAGCGCGTTCGCCAGCGCTTCGTAGCTCCCCTGCACGTCGGCTTTGACGATAAGCGCCAGAGACTTGATCTCGCTTTCGGCGAGCTGCTCGAACATGTTCTCCAGCTTCGCCGCCTGCTGCTTGGCAAGCTTGACGTCGCGGAACTTGCCCTGCCGGAAGA
>DATNNK010000225.1:0-2307 GCA_035601875.1 Casimicrobiaceae bacterium
TTCTTCGTGCGCGCATGGCATTCATTTCGCACTTGGAACTTGAACATGTACAGCCTGATTGCGCTGGGGACCGGCGCGGCCTATGCATTCAGCGTGTACGCGATCCTGTTCCCGGAGACGCTGCCCCACGCGTTCAAGCACGACGGAAACGTCCCGCTCTACTTTGAATCAGCCGCGGTGATAACGGTGTTGGTGTTGCTCGGCGAAGTTCTTCAGCTTCGAGCGCGCTCACGCACTTCCGGTGCTATCAAAGCGCTGCTCGGCTTGACACCTGGTACGGCAACACGCGTTACCGCGGACGGAACTGAAGAGGAGATATCGCTCGACGAGGTGGCGATCGGTGATCGGCTGCGCGTGCGCCCGGGTGCCAAGCTCCCGGTCGACGGCAGAGTCATCGAGGGTGCAAGTGCGGTCGACGAGTCGATGGTCACCGGGGAATCGGTGCCTGTCGAGAAACGAACCGGCGATCCCGTGACGGCCGGGACCCTGAATCAGACGGGCAGCTTTGTCATGCAAGCCGAGCGCGTCGGCGCCGCGACGCTGCTTGCGAGGATTGCGCAAATGGTGAACGAGGCCGCGCGCTCGCGGGCTCCCATTCAGGCGCTTGCTGACACCGTTTCGGCCTGGTTCGTTCCGACCGTGATCGTAATCGCCGGCATTGCGTTCACCGTATGGGCCATGGTGGGGCCGCCACCGGCGCTGGCGAACGCGTTTGTCGCGGCAGTGTCCGTTCTGATTATCGCGTGCCCCTGCGCCTTGGGCCTGGCGACGCCGATGTCCATCATGGTCGGCGTCGGCCGGGGTGCGTCCGAGGGCGTGCTGATCAAGGACGCGGAAGCGCTCGAGCTCATGGAAAAGATCGACACCCTCGTGATCGACAAGACCGGCACCCTGACCGAAGGCCGGCCACGGCTAACCACGGTCGAGGCGGTAAACGGCATCAAAGAAGATGAGCTGTTGCGTTTCGTCGCCAGCGTCGAGAGGGTCAGTGAACACCCGCTCGCTGCCGCCATTGTCCGGGGCGCAGCCGAGCGCAAGCTTGCGCTCGGTGACGTCCAAAGTTTCCATTCCATCACCGGAAAGGGCGTGCAGGGCATAGTCGACGGACGCAATATCCTCGCCGGTACCGTGGGACTGATGGAGGAGCAGTCGGTCGACGCCTCGGGCGTTGCTGCGCGTAGCGATGAGTTGCGACGCGACGGTCAGACGGTGTTGCTGGTCGCCGTGGACGGCCGCATCGCAGGCCTGGTCGGCGTCAAGGATCCGATCAAGGTCACCACGGGCGAAGCGCTCGACATCCTCACCGCGGACGGCATCGTTGTGGTGATGCTGACCGGGGACAACCGAGTGACCGCAGCCGCCGTTGCCCACGAGCTCGGGATCGAACGGATCGAGGCGGAAGTTCTCCCGCAGGACAAGCACCGTATCGTAAAGGCGCTGCAAGACGAGGGACGCATCGTCGCCATGGCTGGCGATGGGATCAACGACGCCCCTGCCCTTGCCCGGGCACACGTCGGTATCGCAATGGGCACTGGCACCGATATCGCAATGCAAAGCGCCCGCATTGTGTTGGTGAAGGGCGACCTGCGCGGCATCGCCAAGGCGCGGGCTCTGTCCAGAAAGACGATGAAAAACATCCGCGAGAATCTTTTCCTCGCCTTTGTCTACAACTCGATTGGGATCCCGATCGCAGCGGGAGTGATGTATCCAGTGCTCGGGTTGCTTTTGTCGCCCATGATCGCCAGTGCGGCGATGTCATTGAGCTCGGTCTCGGTCATCGTCAATGCCTTGCGCCTGCGCAACATCACCTTGTAGACCGCGTAACATCGCGTTGTAGAAAATCTGCTACTTTTCGCGATGCGGAGCGCTATTTTCTTTTTCCACCGCATTGCCGCCATAGCAACTGCAGGCCGCTTTGATCAGGCCTTGCCGGTCGATGATGGTCAGGCGCGCCCGCGTATAGTCGATCAGGCTGCGAAAGCGCAGCTCATTCGCCGCAACCGTCACATTGCTTCTTCGCGCCGCAATCGCCGCGGCCAGAAGCTCGTGCGTCACCCGCAGCTCACGCGAACCGCCGCGGTCGCTCATTTCCAACAGGCAGCGAGCGAGACGCGATTGCACCGTATGCAAACCATTACACCGCGATGTTTGTGCGGAGTGCTTCAGCATCAGGCAGGTGTAGCGATGCATGTGTCGCTGCAACGAGCCGCTTCGATTGGCGAGGATCCGAAATTGCTTCGCTGCGACACGCATTGCCGAGCCGCTGCCTTGCACCGCAATGCGCGCGTGCGGAGCCTTGACGCCAGC
>DATNNK010000226.1:0-8649 GCA_035601875.1 Casimicrobiaceae bacterium
AAACTCCTTGCTCCCCTGCAGCTCGTAACGTTCGCGGATCAGGTTTTGGAACGTTTCGTCGAGCGAACCGGCCTTCGGCGCTTTGAGGGCGCCGAGCGCGGTCAGTTCATTGCGCGCCTTCGCGGTTTCCGAGATCAAGCCCGTGCGCGCCCGAATCTGCGACGACGAAGCCCACCGATCCCAAGTGCCTGCTTCACCGTCGAAACAATTCGCCGCCACCGCCAGGCTGCGCTTTGACGATCGTGCCCGGCTGCCAGCTGCCGGTTACGTTACATTCGATCCTGTCGCCGATCTTGTACGTGGTGACGACTTGTGCCTCGGCGGCCTGCTGCGGCGCGGGCGCGCGACCCACAGGCGGCGAGACCGCGCCCTCATTGCCCTGGTTCCTTAATCCGCGAATTTCGCTTGTAGCCTTCCAGAGTGTGCCGTCGGATCACTTAGCCGAACCGGCATCCCAGAGGTACAGGTCGCACCCCTCGCTTCGGCAATGGTCGATCCTCGCCTTGGTCGGGTGACCGCCCCACTGTATTTCGACGATGTCACCGGCGAGGCCCTGCGCATTGGCGTGGGTCGCGAATGCCGGAAACAGGATCAGAACGAGAAGCATCGCTGGGAGCCAGCGCAGACCGTTTGGTTTCATCATATTCGTCCCCAGTTTTCGGTTTTGAAGGACATCGGAAAATCGTTGTCCCGTAGCCGATATCCCGTGCCAAGAAAACGCTGCAGTGACGCCGGCGCTTGTAAACCGATACGCGAATTCTTGGGTTCTGTATATACGCTACCCTACGTAATCGCACCTTTTCTTCGCACGCGTCGAGCACGAACTGCGGTCGCGATCCGTAGTCACTGCTGCTGCGTGTGCCCGGTCAAGCCCAGGCCGCGAGAATCAAGAATGCCGGCGCATCGTCGCCCAACTCTCCAGCACGGCGCACACGCAGGCGGTGTCCGCTTCCGCGAAACCGAGCGCCATGGCCGCGTTGTAAATAGCTGTCGTCGCGGCGAATAAGGGCGTCGGACAGTCGAGCTCGCGCGCGAACTCGGTGATGATCCCCATGTCCTTCTGCCAGACGCCGACCTTCATCGCTGCGTCGGTATAGTCATTGCGAACCATCATCGGGCCGCGCACCTGCAGCATGCGCGACGAGCCGGCGCCATCGCCAAGCACCTTGACCATCGTCGCGGGATCGAGCCCGGCTTTCATCCCAAGCACGAGCGCTTCGGCGGCGGACACGTTGTGAATCGCGACGAGCAGATTGGCAAGGAATTTCATCTTGGAGCCGGCGCCGAACGGGCCAAGGAAATAATGCGTGCGCGCGAACGCTTCGAAGACGGGAATGCAACGGCGATACGCGCTGCGCGAACCGCTTGCGTAGACGGCGAGATCCTTGACCCGGGCTTGCGCTCCGGTGCCGCTCAATGGGCAATCGAGCAATGTGACGCCGTGAACCGCCAGAAGCTTGCGGGCGTGGTCTTTGGTCGCGATCGGCAAGGTGCTGGTTTCGATGACGATCTGATCGCGATGGTGGGCACCCGCAAGCTCGGCGGCGACATCGTGCAAGGCTTCCGCCGAGGGTAGCGATGTGATGATAATCGGCGCCCTCGCGGCAAGGTCGCGAACGTTTCGCGCCGTTTGACCGCCTGCTTTCGACAACGCACCGCGGCGCTTGGCCAGCACGTCATAACCGAGCACGCCAAATCCGGCGCCGATGAGATTTCCTGACATCGCGGATCCCATGATGCCGAGACCGATAACGCCGACCCGATCGACTGATGCCATGGTCACGTCCCCTTTGAATTGCCGAGCGCTCCCACCGCCGCGAACAAAGCTTCGATCGATTCACGCGGGATGTTGCGCACAATGAATACGATGCGCGAGCGGGGATCGGTATCCTGCCCGCCCTCGAGCGTCACCGGCGGATGAAAAACATGCTGCGCTCCCTGCAGCACCACGGGGCCGCGCTCGCCGGCCACGTGGACGATACCTTTCACCCGCAGCAGATCCGGCCCACGCAATGAAGTCAGCGCCTGCAGCGCGGCGTTGAGCCCATCCCAGGTGAAAGGCGTGTCAAACCACAGACAGAAAGCATGAATGGCGGCGTCGTGTGCTCCCGTCCCCGGCACGATGCGCTGGCGGAGAAAGCCGCCCTCCTCCGCCTGACGCGACTCGGGCTGAACCGCATTGAGCCAGCGGCCCAGCTCCTCGGAGCGCGCTGCAACGCTTTGCGGACCGATATTGTCCAGGAGCGCCGGATCGAGCTCGCCATCGACGGCCGTCGTGATGAGCGCGAACGGATTCATCGCCTCGAGCCGCTGCCGCAGGCGGTCGATGGTGTCGGCATCCGCGATGTCGGTCTTGGTGATGACGAGACGATCGGCCACGGCCGCCTGTTTTGTGGCCTCGTGCATCGTGTCGAGTTGCCCGATGCCGTTGACGGCGTCGACCAAGGTCACGACACCGTTCAGCCGGTACTGCGCGCCGAGCAGCCCGTCGGTCTGCAGCGTATGGAGCACCGGAATCGGATCGGCGAGCCCGGTCGTTTCGACAAACACACGGTCGAAGTCGATGACTTCGCCGGCGCGCCGCTTGACGAACAGTTCCCGCAGGGTCTCCTGAAGATCGGTGCGCAGAGTGCAGCACAGGCAGCCGTTGCTCAAGAGCATCATCTGCTCCGACGAAGCCGCGACCAGCTCGTGATCGAGCGCCACGTCCCCGAATTCGTTGATGATGACGGCAGCGCGGTCCCTGCCCGGGTGACGCAGCAGCCGACGCAACAGTGTCGTCTTGCCGCTGCCCAAAAATCCGGTGATGACGGTGACCGGGAGTCGACTCGCCAGCGGATCGAGGCTTGTGGACGTCCGAACGCCGGCTGCCGACGTCATATGGTCATCTCGAGGATGTAGAGTCCGCCGACGAAACGATCGACGGTATAGACGATGCGCCGGTCGTCGACATAGACGTCGTTCAACTGGATCGCGCCGGCCCGTGAGAGCACGGGCGCTCCCGGGACGAAATAGGCCACCTCCTGCGGCTGGTACGGGTTGCTGATGTCGTAGGCGCGCACGCCGGCATTGAAAAACGTGCCGACCACGATCTGGTCGGAGCGCCACGACGTCGGCACCGGCAGATTCTCGTGCAGGTTGTGCGCGCCGAAGCGCCCCCCGCGGTGCGCGAATGCGCCGTGCGGCGGCGCCGGCAGGGTGCTGATCGGGACGAGATTCTCCTCTAGCCGCGCATCGACGACCCAGACGAGCTTGGGCCAGTCGAATCCGTCGTCCTTGATGCATTCGTCGCTGACGATGAGCAGATTGCGCTCGAACAGTGGCAAAACAGTATGGGTGAAACCGTTGAACGGCGGCGAGTATTGCCAGCGGCTGACAAGCTTGGGATGCGCTTGGTCGGCGATGTCGAGGATAACCGCACCGCCATCGATATAGCCGATGTAGGCGCGGTCCGGCCGCTGCGGGAAAACGTTGGTGTTGTGCGCGCGAAAGCCGGCATCGAACTTGGGGTCGAGCCGCCGCGGCGGTGGCGCATCGTCGCCTTCGCGCGTCCCCGGCAGCCACCAGCGGCCGACTTCGACCGGTCGCGACAAATTGCGCACCTCGATGATGCGGTAGAACTGGTCGTCGTTCGGGTGCCGTGGCTGGAAGTCCGAGGCACCGCTCGCCATGTGCACGAACTCGCCGTCGACGAACCACAGCGCGTGCACACCGCGCGAATGCGGCCCGGAGGCGTCGAAATGTGAAATGAGCTTCGGCTCTTCCGGCACGCTGATGTCGAACAGGTCGAAACCCGCGGGCGTCAGTCCGGCGCTTTGTGTCTGATAGGCGACCGCCATCACGTCGCCGACGATGTCGAGGGAATTCGAGCGCACTTTAGCGTGCGGCAGCTCGGTCTGGGCCACGACCCGCGGCGCTCGCGGGTCCGTCACGTCGACGCCGGTGAAATTCTTGGGCGCGGACTCGTGCGCGAGCCACAGGATGCGGCGGCCGTCGCGCGCGAGCTGCATCGCCATGCCCTCGCCAATGCCACCGAAGCCCTGCAGCTCGTGATGGGCAAGAAGGCGCATGTTCAACGAAAGCGCCTGATCGGGGCGCGATCCGGGTCCTCGTAGCGTTGAAGGCATCAGCGGTAATCCCATTGAAGAGGGGTACGGGTGAGGGTCCGACTTGTTAGCCAAACAGAGGCGTGAGCGAATGAACGGCGCGCCGGCGGCGCGGATGCCATCGCAGTTGCGTGGCCTATTCCTATGCCCTCATTCAACTATTCACGCCGTCGGAGAACTATGGCTTGAAACTGATTTTCATGCTGCTCGTACGATGCAGCGCCAAGCCTAGTACGCCAACAAACGGCGCCAGCACCAGCAATCTCCACTGCGAAAGCGTCGGGATCGAAGGTCCTTGCACCACCGCGGGCATCAGGGTCGACGTCCGACTGCGCGCTCGTCACGGACAGCAGGTCGACTTGCGATTGCGTAAGCCCGGATCCTGGCGCGGTCAGTGAACGGGTGGCAACCGTTTTTTGGACGGGGTCCACGACGAATACCGTGCTGTTTTGTTGGTTGGGCGGAAAGTTGCTGTTATCGTTGTTGAAGCCATGCAAGCCGTTGATACGGCCGGCAAGGATGAGCCAGCGTCCGCCGAAGGTTCCGGCAACATACGATTGCACTCCGCTGGGCAATGAAAAGTCAGCTTGGTCAATACTAATTCGGAACGGAAGGCTATCCTGGGGAAGGATGGGACTGACATCAGGCGTCTGGTTCTGCGCGCAAACCGTCGAGATGCCGCCGAGCAATATTGCGACGCCGATGCCCGTCAATCGGAAGGTGCAATTCTTCATGCGGATTTCCCAGGGCGTTTGCCGTACGACCGTCATCGCGCTAGCGCGAGCAAGGTATCACGCGACTCTGGCAAGGTGCAATGAGTCGGCGCGCGCTGCGACGAGCGAGCGACGCGTCATGCGTCTGTTGCGCGTGATTCGCCTCGGGAACGCCGAGCGCCGTCGCTCGAAAACGTTTTTGCAGCGGACTCTCTGATCGACCTGCGAACAGGAACCCCTGCGACCATACAATTCCGTCACGGTTGCGTTTGCCCGCTCCATCCCCAAATGGGTTCGATGACTCCCTACTCCGTTCTCGACCTTTCGCCCATCAACCATGGAAGCGACGCCGCGCAGTCGTTTCGCAATACGCTGGATCTGGCGCGCCACGCCGAACGCTGGGGCTACCGGCGCTTCTGGTTGGCCGAGCACCATGGAATGCCTGGCATCGCCAGCGCCGCCACGGCAGTGCTGATAGGCCACGTGGCTGGTGGGACATCCACGATCCGCGTCGGTGCGGGCGGTATCATGCTGCCAAACCATTCGCCGCTCGTGATCGCCGAGCAATTCGGGACACTGGAATCGCTCTATCCCGGACGTATCGACCTCGGCCTGGGTCGGGCGCCTGGATCCGACCAGATCACGGCGCGGGCAATGCGACGCGACCTAGCCTCGGATGCTCGCGAGTTCCCGCAGGATGTGCAGGAACTTGCCGACTACTTCTCCGCCTCATCCCGCCAGCCTGTGCGCGCCGTGCCAGGTTACGGATTGAATGTACCGCTGTGGATACTGGGTTCCAGCCTATTCGGTGCGCAACTCGCGGCGGCACTTGGCCTGCCGTATGCGTTCGCATCACACTTCGCGCCGGCGCAGATGTTGCAGGCGATTGCCACCTACCGCGCCCAGTTTCGCCCTTCGGCACAACTCGCCAAGCCCTACGTAATGCTTGGCTTCAATGTGTTTGCGGCCGCCACCGACGAAGAGGCCCGGTTCCGGGCTACGTCCATGCAGCAAGCCTTTATCAATCTGCGCCGCGGCCGACCCGCTCAGCTTCCCGTTCCGGTGGAGGGTTATGTCGATCGGATCGGCCTCGAGGAGCGAGCACTACTCGACGATGTGTTGTCGTGCTCGGCCATTGGCCCGCCGGCGGTTGTGCAAGCTACGCTGCGCAGTTTCATCGACCGCACCGGCGCGGACGAATTGATGATCGCGTCGCAGATCTATGATCACGCCGCACGCTTGCGCTCCTACCAGATCACGGCACGTGCTTTGGCGGGCGAGGATCTCAACGCTTAATGCGGTGACATCGACCGTGTGCGGTAGCTGCTCGTCCCTCGCGTTGTGCGTAACCGGCCGCATTGGACGCGGGCTCTCCTACCCCGAGCACCGCTCCACTACGCGGTCAGCTGTAGCGTGCTGCTGATCCTGACTGGCTTGGCCACATTGCGTCGCATCTTGCTAATAGGCAATTTCGCCGACCTCAGTCGTACCCTTGCCGCGGCGCCTCAGCATTGCCCGCGCCGCTGCTTGTCGCCGCCTCATTCGGCGACGACGGCATCGCCGGCACTTGCTCGCTCAGCGAGCGTTGAGGCATTTGACCTCGCAGATTCAGCCGACCCATAAGCGGCTGGTCGGGCGGGACGACCGTCTTGCCCGTGTTCCTCAAAATCGGTGGCGCGGTGACCACCGCGCCAGGCTGATCGAGCTGAGCAGGAGTCGGGCGTGCGTTGGTTTGCTCGCGTGCCGCCAAGGGGCTGTTCTGCGGCGACGCGTTATTCTGGGCAGATGCATTTGCCGGCGACGGAGCGCTCGTCTGCGCGGCGGCGCCAGCGCTTAGAGCCAGCACGAAGGCCAGCATACCGAGTCGGATTGATTTGTGAGACATGAGTACCTCCTACCTTGGCCGCAACACGCAGATCGCGAGTTCGCGGCCCATAAAGCTTCGACACTTCTCACGGTGGATCTTTCCGCGATCCAACGCGGCCAGCTGAAACAAATTGCGTCGGGCCGTAAGGAGAAGGTCCGCGATCTGTAGGATTTGCTCCTACCATGACTACACTATGACACTGGCTGCCAAATAAAAACTCGATCGGGACCATTCATCGCGTCTGACTGGGCGCCAACGAGTAATATTCCTTCGCAGAACGCAAGGAGGTATGCATGCGTATCGTCACACCACTCGTTTTCGTATTCGGCCTGGTCGCGGCATTGCTCGGTAGCGCGGTAATCGCCCAGACCTACCCTTCGAAGCCGGTGAGGCTGATCGTTACCTATCCTCCTGCCGGCAGCTCCGACCTGATGGCGCGAATTCTTGGCCAGAAGCTCTCCGAGCTCTGGGGTCAGCCGGTCCTGGTCGAGAACAAGGCAGGCGCCGCTGGCTCGATCGGCATGGAGTACGCGGCCCATCAAGTTCCCGACGGCTACAGCTTCGTCATCGGCAACCTCGGTCCGACGGTGGTGAATCCGATTCTCTCCAGGGTGCCTTACGAAGTCGAGCGTGACTTTGTTGCGGTATCGCTGATCGCAACCGGTCCCAACATTCTCGTCGTCAACCCGATCACCCCGGCCACGACCCTGGGCGAGCTCATGGCCTATGCGCGTGCCAATCCCGGCAAGCTCAATTTTGGTTCCGGCGGTTCGGGCAGCGTCGCCCATCTGAGCGGCGAGATGTTCAAGAGTCTGGCCCACGTCGAGATCGTGCACGTACCCTACAAGGGCGGGATCCTGTCGGTGAATGACCTCCTGGCCGGGCACGTCCAGATCGTGTTCTCCGACGCGCTGCCGGTGATGCAACACATCCGCGCCGGCAAGCTGCGCGCGCTCGCGGTCACCGGCCCCGAGCGCAGCGCGCTGGCGCCGGAAATCCCGACCTGTGTCGAATCGGGTTTGCCGCTGGTGGCGGTGAACTGGTGGGGCGTACTGTTGCCGGCGGGAACACCCAAGGCCATCGCGGAAAAGTTTCGCGCGGATTTGGTCAAGGTCATGCAGGACCCCGAAGTCAAGGAGAAATTCGCGACGTTGGGCGTCGAGGCGGTGGTCAGCACGCCGGCAGAGTTCGGCGCGTACATCAAATCCGAGACAGCCAAGTACGCGAAGCTCATCAAGGACGCGGGGATCAAGGGCGAATAGGACTGCCGCGCCGCAGCCATTGCGCCGGGAGCATGGTCGCGTCGCTCGCGCCGAAACCCTCGCGCGCGACCTCGTCGTAGCATTCGAGCGCGCGAGCGGATACCGGGAGCGTCACGCCCAGCGCCTTTGCTTCGTCCAGCATCGTGCGCAGATCCTTGCGGATCAGGTCGACGTCGAAGGTGACCGGAGTCGTCTCCTTGCCTTGCAGCGCCGACGCGATCGCCGGGCCACGGACCTTGAGCATGTTGGGGCCGCCGGAGGTGTCGGCCAAGATATCGATGAGCCGCGCGGGATCGAGACCCAGCGGTCGGCACAGCGACAACGCCTCGCCCAGCGCCTGATAATAGACGAGCAGCGGCAGATTGATGGCGAGCTTCAGACTCGCACCCGCGCCCACCGCGCCGACGTGCTCCACGCGCCGGCACAAATCATTGAGTATCGGCCTGGCCCGTTCCACGTCGGCCGTCTCGCCGCCGACAAAACCGAACAGCTTCCCTTCCTTGGCCGGTCCGACGGTGCCGCCGACGGGACATTCGATGAGCGCGGCGCCTTTCGCGCCGACCTTCGCCGCGAGCGCCTTCGCGGTCTCGGGGCGAACGGTGCTCATGTCGATGAAGAGCTTCCCGCGCACCTCGCCGGCTAGCAGGCCCTCGCTGCCGTGATACGTAGCGTCGATCGCGGCTGCGTCGGTTAGAAATGTG
>DATNNK010000227.1:0-4515 GCA_035601875.1 Casimicrobiaceae bacterium
GCCGCCGCTCGGACGCGGTCCTACAAGCGAATCCGACGCGCGCTGATAAACAGGTGCTACGGGCTTCGCTACATTCGCATTGTTAACCGTCAGCCAAGGAACGCGATGCTCTCGACGAAAGTCGAGCGAGCAGCCGATCCCATTGCGATATCGACGGTAAAGGGGACTAGGGTACTGCGATGTCGCTCCATTCGGAACGCACGTGCGCGATGTCCGCCGGAGCGAACGAATTGTCCGCGAAGTAGGAAGCGATGCAAACTCAGCGACAATCGCCCGGTGTGGGTTCCGCAACGACCATGGGGTTTCGATTGGCAGGACGACCTGGCCTGCGCCGATTTCAGCTCGGATTTCGACCGCCTGCGGCCAGCGGCGCCGCGGCGCCGCGGATGTCTGCGCCTGCGCGGCGTTGGCCGCAACCTTCGGTAGCGTCCATGGGGCGATTGCGTTCGATCCGGCTTTCCTTGCGCTTTATCGCGCCCCTGGCCATTACCTTGGCGTTGCTCGCTTATGGCCTGGTCCCGCTGGTCGACCGCCTGACGCTGCGTTGGTGGGTCAACGACCTCGATACGCGCTCGCAACTGATTGCCAACACCATGCAGGATCAGCTCGCTGACCTGGTGGCTCAAGGGGCTGGACCGAAGATCAATAGCCTTTTTATGCGCGCGATACAGGACGAGCGTCTCTACGCGCTTGCCTACTGTGACGAAACCGGCAAGGTCCGCTACGAGACACCGACCTATCCTTCCTCGCTCGGGTGCCGCCCGCCCGATCCGACGGGCGAGGGCCATTCGGTCGTTCGCTTGCGGCAAGGGCCGCTGCACGTTGTTCAGCATCCGGTGTTTCAGGGCACGGAACGAATGGGATCGCTGATTCTCGTCCACGACATGAGCTTCGTCGAACGACGCAGCGCCGATACTCGCCGCTACCTGATCGCGATGTTCGTCGTACTCGGTATTGTGATCTCGCTGGTCACCGTCTTCATCGCGCATCTTTCATGGCGTGGCTGGGTCAGCGGGGTGCGGGCGCTGCTGCGCGGAGAAGGCATCGTCCAACCGTTCGGCCCGGCATCGTCATCGGAGGACGTCCATCCGCTGGCGAGCGACCTCCGCGCTTTGTTGCACGATCTGGACATGACTCGTCGCAGCCGCGATCAAACCGCCACCTGGAGCCCTGAGATGCTGCGCGGGGTCCTGCGCGAGCAGCTCCTCGGCGACGAGGTACTGGTCGTGTCGAACCGCGAGCCGTTCATCCATGTGCGCGCAGACAAGGGAATCGAGCTCCTGCGACCCGCGAGCGGACTGGTCACAGCATTGGAGCCGGTCATGCGCGCCTGTTCCGGGACCTGGATTGCGCATGGCAGCGGCAGCGCGGACCACTCGACCGTCGATCGCCACGACCGCCTTCGCGTGCCTCCTGAGAAGCCGACCTACACACTGCGGCGGGTCTGGCTCTCGCCGGAGGAAGAGAAGGGCTACTACGCAGGTTTTGCCAACGAGGGGCTGTGGCCGCTGTGCCATATCGCGCACGTTCGTCCGGTATTTCGCACCGCGGACTGGGAACAATACGTGCGTGTCAATCGGCGATTCGCCGACGTCGTATGCGAAGAAGCGCGGACCGAAGACCCGGTGATTCTGGTTCAGGATTATCACTTCGCGCTCTTGCCGCGGATGATACGCGAGCGCTTGCCGGGGGCGACGATCATCACCTTCTGGCACATTCCATGGCCGAATCCGGAATCGTTCGGTATCTGCCCATGGCGAGAAGAGCTGATCGCGGGACTGCTGGGGAGCACGATCCTCGGCTTTCACACGCGATTCCATTGCCAGAATTTTGTCGAGACGGTCGATCGATTCCTGGAGGCCAGGATCGAGCGTGAATCATCCACGATTTCCTACGGCGGCGATTTGACCCGCGTCGAACCTTATCCCATTTCGATCCAGTGGCCGTCGGAATGGGCGGACAATCAGTTGCCGGTCGCGCTTTGCCGCGCCAAGGTGCTGCGTATCGAGCAGTTGGAGGACGACGTGCTCCTGGGGGTCGGTGTCGACCGGTTGGATTACACCAAGGGCATTCTCGAGCGTTTCCTCGCTGTCGAGCGTTTGCTCGAGCAGCATCGGGAGTTCATCGGCCGCTTCGTCTTCGTGCAGATTGCAGCGCCATCACGTTCGGCGCTGGAGGAATATCAGCATTTCGAGGCGCGGGTGCGTACGCTCGCGGCTCGCATCAACGCTCGATTCGGCCGCGACGGTTATCAGCCGATACACCTGAAGGTCGAGCACCATCCGCCGCAGATCGTCAACGAGTACTATCGCGCCGCCAATGTATGCGTGGTGACGAGCCTCCACGACGGTATGAATCTGGTCGCCAAGGAATTTATCGCATCCCGGGACGACGAGCAGGGCGTGCTGGTGCTCTCGCAATTCACCGGAGCTGCGCGCGAGCTGCACGACGCGTTACTCGTGAATCCTTATCACGGCGAACAATGTGCCGAGGCGCTTCATCGCGCGCTTATCATGCCCGCGGACGAGCAACGCGTCCGCATGCGCAGCATGCGTCGGCTGGTTCAGGAATTTAACGTTTACCGGTGGGCCGGGGCGATGTTGCTCGACGCCGCGCGCCTGAGGCATCGCCGGCGCGTCTCGCAGCGGATTGTCGAGCACCAGCGCGAAGCGACGCCGCTCCCGGAGTGAATCCCGCGCTTTCTACGTCCGGTCTGGCACGTATTCGCGAATTCGTCGGCGGGCGCTCGCTTCTCGCATTCGACATCGACGGGACGCTGGCCCCAATCGTGGCGCGACCATGGGATGCGCACATTCCAGACGAGCTGCAGGCCCGGCTGGCGGCGTTGACCGCAACACGTACGGTGGCGATCATCACCGGACGCGCCATTGCCGATGCGAAGCCGATGCTGGGGTTTTCCCCGCGCTACTTGATCGGCAATCACGGCGCCGAAGGAGTTCCTGGCTTCGAATCCGCATCCGCCACATATGCGCGTGACTGCAGCAAATGGCTCGAAGAGCTCCGTGGAGACAACGAGGCGTGGCGCGCGACCCCCGGCATCACGCTCGAGGACAAAGCCTATTCCATCGCATTTCACTATCGGCAGGCGCGGTCTCGAGAGGCCGCGCTTCGGCTGGTGGAGGAACGCTCGGCGCAACTCGTTCCTTTGCCACGCCTGATCCACGGCAATTGCGTGCTCAATCTGGTACCGCGCGATGCGCCACACAAGGGCGATGCGTTGCGCGCGCTGCTGGCTCATTCCGGATGCGAGCGCTCTTTCTATGTCGGCGATGATGTTACCGACGAGGACGTCTTCCGGCTCAAGCTACCGGCGGTGCTGTCGGTGGGCATCGATCCCGAGCCGGGGAGCGCCGCCGATCTTTTCCTGCCGGACCAGGGCGAGGTGATCAGGCTCCTCGATGAAGTCGCGAAGATGATCGAGCGGTGAACGCAAGGCGAACCAAGCGCGTCGTCGTTTCTCGTCGCGCAGGAATCGGTGGACCGCGTCTTTCCGACGATGCTCGCGTTCGGGCGCAGCGTCTTCGTTCAGCCTTTTCGCTCGGCGCTCGGGGGATCATGACGGCCGAGCTGGCGAATGAGAACGTCGATCGAGTCTTCCCCGTCCGGAGACTTCAGGCGATGTTCGCGCAGCGTCTGCGCGAGTTTGGGTTTGGCGATCGTCTGGTAGTCGGAGCGGATCAGTATCCCGGCGATGGCCCGCTGCACATTGACCGACTTGGCAAGCGGGAACAAACGCGTCAGCTCTTCCAGGCTTTCGCGATCCGAGAGCCGATAATGGGCGAGCGTGTCGAGCGCTCGAACCTGCGCGTCCGATCCGTTCATTCGTGCGATCGCCGCCGCGACACCGCGAAGCTCGGTTGCATCGGCGATCGGCCGATGGTGCAGATAAATCTGCGCAATCTGAACTTCATCGTCGTTGGAGCTCGACAAGGCGCGAAGCACCCGGGCATGAGCCTCGGTACTTCCCAGGCAGGCCAGCACCGCAGCGTTCGCGACCTTGTCAGTTTGCGCCGGCGGCACTTGCAGCCGAGCGAGCTCCTGATCCAATTCGTGGTCCTTGTTCAGCGCGCACACCAGGTCCACTTCGGCGGAGCTGACCGTGTCTCCCGCCAGTCGGTCGCCGATCATGCGCATGAGCTCAGCACGTTGATCGGCGGCTGAAAGCCAGCCTAGGCTGCGCGCCAGCTCGACCATGCGCGCGCGAATCGCAGGCAGATCGGCATCGCGCGCAAACTCGAGGTACCGCGTCCGTGCGGCCTCGTCGTGCGCGATCTCGTCGAGCGCGCGGGAAACCATGGGGGCTTGGCGCTCGGTCTCGCTCAAAGACGCTGAATATTTCTCGATGTGGTCCAGGAACATGCGTACTTCCGCCATGTCGCGACCCATGAGCTCATGGACGAAGCCGAGCTTTTGGGTAACCGACAAGCGGTCATCGGAAAAATGGCAGACGTCCCGCCGAAAGCCGGCGTCCGGGTCCGAGTCGCTCAAGCCGGT
>DATNNK010000228.1:0-2897 GCA_035601875.1 Casimicrobiaceae bacterium
CCGTACCAGGTCGTCATGTCGAGGCCGGGAAAGCCGGCCTCGGCCAAGGTCGGCACGTCGGCAAGCTCCGGCGAGCGTCGGGGTGAGGTGACCGCTAGCGCGCGCAGCTTGCCGCCCTTGATCTGGCCGATCGCCGACGAGGTGGTGTCGAACATCAGCTGCGCCTGGCCGGCGAGCATGTCGGCATGAGCCTGGCTGCTGCCCTTGTACGGGATGTGCGTCATCGACACGCCGGCGATCTTCTTGAACGCCTCGCCCGCGAGATGCTGGGTGCTTCCGGCGCCGGAGGACGCAAAATTGAAACGGTCGGGCTTGGCCTTCATCTGCGCCACCAGCTCGCGCACGTCGCGGGCGGTGACGGAGGGGCCCACGATCAACACATTGGGAACCACCATGACCAGCGCCACCGGCGTCAGATCCGTGAGCACGTCGAAATTGAGCTTGAGCAAATGGGGCGCGATCGCCTGACCGGTATTGGTCGCGACCAGCAGCGTGTGGCCGTCGGGCGGCGACTTGGCGGTGACATCGGCCGCGATGGTATTCGAGGCTCCCGGCCGATTGTCGACGACGAAGGGCTGCTTGAGGGTGTCGGTCAGTTTTTCACCGAGCATCCTGGCGACGATGTCGGTGCCTCCGCCCGCCGGCGCGCCGACCATGAGCCGCACCGGCCTCGTTGGATACGTTTGCGCAGCGGCGTCCTGCGCCACGATCAACATTGCAAACTGCGGCGCCAGCGACGCCAGCGCAAGAGAAGTCGAGCACAGGATGGCCCTCAGTGCACGCATGCACGCTGCGATGGCGGTCATTCGTCTCAGCGCCCCTTCTTGTACGCGACGACCTTCTGTCTCTGCTCGCCCAGGCCCTGGATGCCAAGTGTGACGACATCGCCCGCCTTGAGATACTGCGGAGTCGGCTTCATGCCCATGCCCACGCCGGGCGGTGTCCCGGTGGTGATCACGTCCCCGGGCAGCAGCGTCATGTATTTGGATACATCGGCGACCAATTCGGCGACGCCGAAGATCATCGTGCGCGTATTGCCCGTTTGTCGGCGCGAGCCGTTGACGTCGAGCCACATGTCGAGATTCTGCGGATCCTTGATCTCGTCGGAGGTCACCATCCAGGGCCCCAGCGGGCCGAAGGTGTCGCAGCCCTTGCCTTTGTTCCATTGTGAGGCGCTGCGCTTCATCTGATATTCGCGCTCCGACACGTCGTTGATCACGCAATAACCGGCGATGTACTTGGGCGCGTCCTTGACCGCTACCTGCCGCGCCGTGCGGCCGATGATCACGCCCAGCTCGACTTCCCAGTCGGTATGGGTCGAATCCGGCGGCAGCATCACGTTATCGTTGGCACCGACGATGCAGGTCTCCGCCTTGAAAAACACGATCGGGTATTCCGGGATCGGCGAGCCGGTTTCCTTGGCGTGATCGATGTAGTTCAAACCGATGGCCACGAACTTGGGTGGGGTGGCGACGCATGGGCCGAGCCGGGGCTTGCCTTTCACCAAGGGCAGCTTTTTGGTATCGAGCTTGCGCAGTTGTGCGAGCGAAGCCGGTGCTAGCGTCGAACCGTCGATGTCCTTCACCTTGCGCGACAGGTCGCGCAACTTGCCATCGGCGTCGATCAAGCCGGGCTTTTCCTTGCCGGGGGGTCCGTAGCGTACGAGTTTCATGCGTGCTCCTTTTGCGAAAGGGATGCGGGTATCGATGGGGATTGAAACGGCGGCGTCAAAAAAGTCATGCGAGCTAACGTCAGATGGTCATGCCGCCGTCGACGGAATACACGTTTCCGGTCGCGAACGCCGACTCGTCCGAGGCGAGAAACACGACGACGGGCGCGATCTCCTCGGCCTTTGCCAGCCGGCCCATCGGCTGGCGGGCGATGAACGCCTTGCGTGCCTCGACGGGATCGGCCTGGGCGTTGATCCGCTCGTGGAGCGAAGGCGTGTCGACCGTTCCCGGCGCGATGGCGTTGCAGCGGATACCCTTGGTCACGAAGTCCGCGGCGACGGCCTTGGTCAATCCGATGACGGCGGCCTTGCTCGCACCGTAAACGAAACGGTTCGGAATGCCTTTGATCGAACCGGCGACCGATGCCATGTTGATAATGCTGCCGCCGCCATTGGCGAGCATGGCAGGCAACGCGCATTTGATCGTCATATACATCGAGCGAACGTTGAGATTGAAGCTGAATTCCCAGTCCTTGGGTGTGCAGTCGAGCACTGTTCCGTTGTGCACATATCCTGCGCAATTGAACAGGATCGATAGCGGTGGGAGCTCGGCTATGGTTTTGGCAACCGCGGCATCGTCGAGAACGTCGAGCGCTCGCGCAATGATGCCGGTGTCCGCGTAGCGCTCGAGCGCCTTGGCATTGACGTCGGTCGCGTAGACTCGTGCGCCTTCCCGCGCCATGGCCAGCGCGGTCGCATGGCCAATGCCCTGGCCTGCGGCGGTGATGAGCGCGACCTTGCCTTCCAGTCGTCCAGCCATTGTTGGAACTCCCATGAGATTTGCCGCGAACGCGATTTGCCGGCGTCGAGTGCGCACGCCTATTTTATCAAGCGCGGGAGAAACCCGCAGAAAATTGGTAAGACCACTTGACCAAAGCGGCAGATTTTGTTTAGCTACACTGTTTCGTCACAGAAGTTAGAGGGCGGCGCGGATCGCCATCCAATCCGCTTCTTGAACGCGCATATATGCCCATCCACAGCATCGAGCCCCGCCGCCTTTCCCGCCAGATTGCCGATCAGATCCGGACCCTGATCCGCGCCGGCGAGTTTACCGCGGGATCGCGTCTGCCGCCCGAGCGCGATCTCGCGCGTCAGCTCGGCGTTTCGCGTCCCTCGGTGCGCGAGGCCCTGATCGCGCTCGAGGTCGAAGGGCTGGTCGACGTGCGCA
>DATNNK010000229.1:0-4656 GCA_035601875.1 Casimicrobiaceae bacterium
AGTCGCGCAGGCGCACGAGTGTATCGATCCAGTGCGTCATAGGCCGACTCCCGCGACATTTGCGTGCGTGTTCACGACGACGCCTCCAAAACGGGCTCGGCCTCGACGCCGGCCTTGGCGCGACGCACGGCGAGCTCCTCGATCGAGAACAGGATTGCCTCGGCGGTAGCAGGTGCATCGAGACGTGGCGACAGCGCATGGTCGGCGGTGCTCGCGATCGCATCGCGGATCGCGTGCAGCGTCGAGATAGCGAGCATCAGCGGTGGCTCGCCGACCGCCTTCGAGCGAAAAATGGAATCCTCAGCGTTGATGCCGGATTCGTAGATCCGTGCATTGAACTCCGCCGGTACGTCGCTTGCCACCGGAATCTTGTAGGTGGACGGCGCGTGCGTCATCAGCTTGCCCTTGTCGTTCCACCACAGCTCTTCCGTCGTGAGCCAGCCCACTCCCTGGATGAAGCCGCCCTCGATCTGGCCCATATCGATCGCCGGGTTCAGCGACTTACCGACGTCGTGCAGAATGTCGACGCGCAGCAGCCGATTTTCGCCGGTCAGCGTGTCCACGATTACTTCGGACACCGCCGCGCCGTAACAATAATAATAGAAAGGAGTGCCGCTCCAGGTTTTGCGGTTGTAGCCGATCTTGGGTGTCCGGTAAAAGCCGGTGGCCGACAGCGAGACGCGCGCGAAGTACGCGAGCTTGACGAGCTCGTTGAACGACAGCGACTTATCGCCGGCGCGCACTTCGTTCGCGCGGAAGACGATCGTTTCCGGCGCCACGGCGAAGTGAGTCGATGCGAATTCGGTGAGCCGCGCTTTCAACTTGCGTGCGGCATCCTGCGCCGCCTTGCCGTTCATGTCGGAGCCTGACGACGCGGCCGTCGGCGACGCGTTGGGGACTTTGCTCGTGTCCGACGCGGTGATTCGAATCCGGTCGATGTCGACCTGCAGTTCCTCGGCAACCACTTGCGCCACCTTGACGAAGAGGCCCTGGCCCATTTCGGTGCCGCCGTGATTCAGCAGCAACGTGCCGTCGGTGTAAATGTGAAGCAGACAGCCTGCCTGATTGAGGTGCGTCGCGGTGAACGAGATGCCGAACTTGACCGGCGTCAGCGCGATCCCTCGCTTGAGATGCGGGCTCGTCCGGTTGAACGCGCGGATCTGTTGGCGCCGCGCGTGATAGTTAGCACTTTGCTCCAGATCGGCGACAATTTCGTGGATCACGTTGTCGACGATCGTCTGTCCGTAATGTGTGATATTGCGATCGTCAATGCCATAGAAATTGACCTTGCGCACCGCGAGCGGATCGCGGCCGAGATAAAGCGCGATGTCGTCGATAACTGCCTCGATACCGACCATGCCCTGCGGCCCGCCGAAGCCGCGGAACGCGGTGTTCGACACGGTGTTGGTCTTGCAGCGGAAGCTCAGGATGCTTACATTCTCGAGGTAGTAGCAGTTATCGCTGTGGAGCATCGCGCGATCGTTGATCGATCCGGAGAGATCGGCCGAATAGCCGCAGCGTCCGGCCAGCACGAAATCGACGCCCAGAATGCGGCCGTCATCGTCGAAGCCCGCCTCGTACTCGGTGACAAAGTCGTGTCGCTTGCCGGTGATCATCATGTCATCGTCGCGGTCGACCCGCAGCTTGACCGGACGACGCGTTGTGCGCGCGAGCAGCGCCGCAACGCACGCAAAAAGTCCCGGCTGGCTTTCCTTGCCACCGAAGCCGCCGCCCATCCGCCGGCACTCGACGACCACGTCCTTGGCGGCGACGTCGAGTGCGTGCGCAACCTGATGCTGGACCTCGCCGGGATGTTGCGTCGAGCTGTACACGTGCATTGTGCCGTCTTCCTTCGGCAGGGCGTACGCGATCATGCCCTCCAGGTAGAACTGGTCCTGCCCGCCGATGCGGATCTTCCCGGACAGACGGTGCGGCGCCGAAGCGATTGCCGCGCGCGGATTACCGCGCACGAGGCGTTCGGTTGGCAACACGAATGACTGGTCCCTGAGCGCGGCTTCTGCGGTCAGATTAGGCTTCAGGTCCTCGTATTCGATTACCGCAAGCCGTGCCGCGCGCCGTGCCTGCTCCATAGTGCGCGCAGCAACGGCGAACAGCGACTGACCGTGATATTGAACGAGCGCGGTGGCAAAGATAGGGTCGTCGGCGATCACGGGGCCGTAGTCGTTCTTGCCCGGGATGTCCTTCGCGGTGATCACGGCGACTACTCCCGGCGCCGCGCGTACCTTGGTAAGATCGACCGATTTCAACCGGGCATGCGCCCGCTCGCTCATCCCGATTGCGGCGTAGAGCGTGCCGCGTGCCTCGGCGATGTCGTCGGTGTAGATCGCCTCACCGCTGACATGCAGATGTCCGCTGTCGTGGGGGATCGCGGCGCCGACGCCACCTTTTACGCGTTCATCCACCATGGGCGTCACCTCGCGAACTCGAATACGTTGGTCTTGGCCGGCTGGCCGGAGGTCTCGAGAAACAGCTTGTACAGAAGGTTCTTCGATACCGTGCGCCGATAGGTCGCGCTCGCGCGCATATCGGTGAGCGGTGTGTAGTCGCGATCGAGCGCCGTCATCGCCGCGCGTACGACGTCGGCGGTCCACGGGCGATCGACGAGTGCGCGTTCGCAATGATGCGCGCGCTTCGGGATAGCGGCAACGCCGCCGTAGGCAATTCGGGCGTCGCGGACGATGCCGTCCTCTACCTCGATGCGAAAGCCGCCGCAGACGGCGGAAATGTCCTGGTCGAAACGCTTTGAAATCTTGTAGGAGCGCACCTGCGAACCCGAGACTGGCCGGGGGATGCGGACGCGTTCGAGGAATTCTCCCGTCTCGAGAGCGTTTTTCTGATAGCCAAGGTAGAACTCGTCCAGCGGTAGCTCGCGCGTCCGCGTCCCCTTGCGCAGCACGAGCGTCGTGCCGAGCGCGATCAGCACCGGCATGGCGTCGCCGATCGGCGACCCGTTGGCGATGTTGCCTCCCAGCGTCCCGGCGTTGCGGATCGGTGGCGATGCAAAGCGGCGGCAGAGCTCGTCGACTTCCGGATAATGCAGCACAAGCTCGGTGAAGGCGTCGGTCAGCGAGGCTGCCGCGCCGACGTCAATGTGTGTCTCGGTAACGTCTATGCGCTTTAACTCGGCGACATTGCCGACGTAGATCAGCGTATTCAGGTCGCGGTGCTGCTTGGTCACCCACAACCCCACGTCGGTGCCGCCGGCCAGAATGCGCGCGTCCGGGTGTGCGTCGCGACACGCCGCGAGGTCAACCATGCTCGCTGGTGCGATGTAAATCTTTTTGCCATGTGACAGAACCAGCGTGTCGCGCCGCTGGATTGAGCGCAGCCGCTCGATCATCTCTCGCTCGCTAGTCGAGGGTTCGGGGTCGGACAGCGAGGAGAACGAGCAATTCATCCAATGCTCGTGCGACTTTTCGGTGTCGTTGCCATAGTCGTACATTCTCTCGGCGGCATCGACAATGGGGCGGTACCCGGTGCAGCGGCACAGATTACCCGCAATTGCATCGTTGATCTCCTGGCGCGATGGCTTTTGCGCCGATTTGTACAGCGCGAACAGGGACATGACGAAGCCCGGTGTGCAGAACCCGCACTGCGAGCCATGGCAGTCCACCAGCGCCCGCTGGACCGGGTGTAACACCCCGTCGGCGCTCTTCAGGCTTTCGACCGTGATCAATTCCTTGCCGTCGAGCGTTGGCACGAACTGAATGCACGAATTAATAGCGCGGAAGCGAACGCCCTCGCCTGCGAGTTCGCCGACAACGACCGTGCACGCGCCGCAGTCGCCTTCGGCGCAGCCTTCCTTGGTGCCAATGCGTCCGAGGTCTTCGCGCAGGAAGTCGAGGACCGTGCGGGTCGGATCGATGTCCGGAACCGCAATGACTTCGCCATCCAGCACGAACCGGACCGTGCTGCTCGTCATCGGGGCCTTCTGCCTACTGCCTGCCATGCAATCTCCTTGCGCTCGTTAGCGCCAGCCGGCCACTCGTTTGGCATTCCGGCGCAACACCTCGTTAACTGCCGCGATAAGTCGAGTAGCTCCAGGGTGAAACGAGAAGCGGTACATGATAGTGCTGATCGGGTTCCGCGACACCAAAGCGGAGTACCACCTCGCCCACGAACGGCGGATCGGGGATTTGCGCGCCCGACCGGGCAAGGTAGTCTCCGACGGCGAACACGAGATCATAGACGCCAGTCACCATAGCGGCGCCTTCCAGCAGCGGCTGGTCGCAGCGCCCGTCGGCGTTCGTCACCGCGGCGGCTACTTCTACCCGAGTGCCTTCCCGGCCAATACGGTAGAGCGTCAGCGCAATCCCCGTACCGGGTTTTCCGCGCGCCGTGTCCAGCACGTGTGTAGTAAGCCGGCCCATCGCCCTCCTCGATCGAATCGCCATCGTGCCACCGAAGCTCAACAATGTCAACAAGTTTCTATATTTTTGTCAACATTGCGCCGCAACATGCCGGCGCGCACAAAATGCGAACGCCGTACCCTTGATCCCCGATTAAACGACCGGCGTGCCGCGAAGCTGACCATCGGCACCGCGTTGGGCATCACAAACCGCTTGCATTTTGTAGACGGTATGTTAATAATGCGTGCCTATCTTGTCAACAATAAATAGATAACATGGGCACACG
>DATNNK010000230.1:0-5628 GCA_035601875.1 Casimicrobiaceae bacterium
CGCAGACCCTCGTTCCATTTCGCTGTTCGTTCTCCGCGCGCAAAGGAGCCGACTTTGAGCTGACCGGCGTTCCATCCCACGGCAAGATGGACGATGGCGACGTCTTCGGACTCGCCCGACCTCGCTGAAACGATGGTGCCAAAGCCCGCGCGGAGGGCGGCCTGCAGCGCGGCCAGGGTCTCGCTCAAGGTGCCTGCCTGATTGGGCTTGAGCAACACGGCATTGCACGCCAGATCGGCAGCCGCGGAGTCGACACGCGCCGCATTGGTGGTCAGATAGTCGTCACCGATGATTTGCACGCGCCGTCCGACCGCGCTGGCAAATCGTATCCATGCCTCGCGGTCGTCTTCGGCGAAAGGATCCTCGATCGACACCACCGGGTAACGATCGAGCCAGCCAAGCAGGACTTCCGCCAGGCCGTCGCTGTCGAAATCGCGGCCATCGAGATCAAAGCAATAGCGGCCGTCGCGAACGAGCTCCGACGCGGCGATGTCCAGCGAAATGGCCACCTCGTCCCCGGGCGAATAGCCCGCGCGCTCGATCGCGCGCACGAGCATGGTCAGCGCCTCTTCGTTGCTGTTAAACGCCGGCCAATAGCCGCCCTCGTCGGCAACGCCGAAGCGCGTGCCTGCCTCGTGCATCAAGGCGCCGGCCGCGCGATACACCTCGGCGCTGACGCAAAGCGCTTCGCTGAAGGACGCCGCCGACATCGGAACCACCATCAGGTCCTGAAGATCGATGCGCCCGCCAGCGTGAGCGCCGCCGCCGAAGATCTGGATCTCGGGCAGCGGCAGTGCCACGTGTCCCTCGCCTGCCAGATAGCGCCACAATGCCAGGCCTTCGGATGCGGCGGCAGCCTGCGCGACGGCAAGCGATACCGCAACCATGGCATTGCCACCGAGCCGCGCCTTTTCCGGCGTGCCGTCGAGCGCGACAAGCGTGGCGTCGACGACGCCTTGATCGTGCGCATCGAAACCGGTGAGCGCGTCGGAGATTTCGCCGTTGACGTTGCCGACGGCGTGCGTGACGTCGTTGCCGCCGAGACGCGCCCCGCCGTCGCGGAGGTCGGCTGCCTCGTGCGAGCCGCGTGAGGCGCCTGCCGGCGCGATCGCGCGCCCGATGGCGCCGGTCGCGAGCCGGACTTCCGCCTCGACGGTCGGGCGGCCGCGGGAATCCCACACCCGGCGGCCGTGGATCGAGACGATCTCGCTGCCCATATCAGGCTCGGTCCTCTTCCGCCCAGCAGCCCCATTTCGCCCACCGTTCGCCGACGCTTTCGAGTCTCGCCACAGGAAGGACCAGGAGTGCGCTTGCGAACGCGCGTACATGCTCCTTGATTGCGGACTCGGTGATGTATTCCACGGGTGACTTGCCGTCGATGCGCGCCAGCATCAGCGCCGGCAGCAACGCCGCCACTCGCGCCTCCAGCCGATCGAAGGGTTCCCATGTTGCATGCGAAAGGTAGGCGCTGCAAAGCGCATGGAACGCCTCCACGTATCGCGTCTTCCACTGCGGATGCCACGCGCCTTTGAGGAGCAGGTGATTCAACACGAACGCGAGATCGAACGCTGGATCGCCGAACCACGCACACTCGGCATCCACGATCACCGGGCCGGCGGGTCCGCACAAGATGTTTTTCGGGCTGAAGTCGCCGTGAACCAGAGTGCGTTTGGTGTGCCGTGTGGTCTCGACCAGTTCTCCGAGCCGGGTCGCGAATTGCGGGTGTGCCCGTCCTGTCGCGACCAGATAGGGCTCGAGCCGGATGTCGTAAAAGATGTCGTCGGTTGCGAAGCGCGCGGCGACATCGCTGCGATCGGCAGTCGCCGCGTGAATGCGGCCCAGCGTGTCGCCGACCCGGGCGGCTTCTGCCGTGATTATGGTCCCGGCCGCGAGTAGCGCCTTCCATGTCGGATAGCGGCCGGGCGGAAAATATTCCATGGCAAAACAGCCCGCGTCGCGGTCCTCGCCCAAGACCCTCGGAGCTGCCGACGGCGTGATCCCGCCGGCCACTCGCATCCATTCGGCTTCCCATCGATTGCGGCTGATGGGCGCCAGCCAGTTCGCCGTGACCTTGAGCTTGGGCAGCGCCCGTTTGACGCAAACCGTGACGCCTGAGGGCAGGTCGACGCGATAGATGTCCGACGAGACGCCACCCCTGAGCGCTGTGATCAAAATCTGACAGTGAGCGCACACTATCCCCATACTCGCCAGCGCGACGCAAAGCCACTCTTCCCCGGGCCCGGGTGCTCGCCCGAGGGGCTCGCCCTCCGACCGGCTCATCGGATCCAAGGATGTCTGCGGAACGATAATTGCATTCGGTACTTACGCTATCATCGCAACCCGAGCCGATAAGCCCCTGATGCAGTAATTAAAGGGCAGCAACAGCCGGGATGGGCGAATGCGTAAGACCGGGAGGGAATGTTGATGATGACCCGCTTCGGCTTCAACATCAAAACGCGCAGCGGGCAGCGCGTCGACAACATCTGCATCATGGCCGCCAATCGGCAGGATGCGGAGCGTCGGCTGCGCCAGATGTACCACCATTGCGAGATCATCGCCTGCAACTCCGAGGCCGTTCGCCGCAGCGACCCGCTCGACCTTGAAGCCGTTATCGGCATGATCAGCAACGATCCTGCCACCGTGACGGGGGTCACACGGTCGACGTTACGCAACAAATCCGGCACCCGCTAGCTCTTCCACCAGCGCCTGGTAATCGCGTGCGCCACGGCTCTGCGGCGCATGCCGAAACACATCGAGCTGGCGCGCGGGACTCTCCGCCAGGCTCACATTCTCGGCGATTCGTGTCGCGCAGATTTCGTCGGCGCGAAACGCCATCGCCATCAGGTCCGCCACTTCCGAACTCATTTTGCGGCGCGCGTCGAAGCGGGTGAGCAGGTATCGTCGTGGCAGGCGCCGCTTGAACACCGGCTCCAGCGCGTTGAGGCTTCGTTCGACCTGCTGCGCACCCTGCAAAGCGAGATAGTCGGCCGAGACCGGAATGACGATCAGGTCGCAGGCAAAGATGGCGTTGAGCGAGAGGATGCCGAGCAGCGGGCAGCAATCGATCACCACCGAGCCCGGAGCGACATCGGGCGTCTTGAGCGCGGTGCGCAGGCGGGTCACGACATTCACGCCTTTGCCGAGCAAGGTGTCGAGCTTGGTCAACTCCAGATGCCCGGGGCAGAGCATAACGCCGCTATTGGTGATTTGGGACACCTCGCCCAGCGGGCGCTGACGCATGAAAAACGAATAAACCGACTCGTCGGCCAATCGCGGGCGGATGCCGAAAATCCCCGATAGATGCGCTTGCGGATCCAGATCGATGCCCAGCGGCCGTTGTTTGCGCTGCGCGATGCCGGCCAGAAGGTTCAGTGAGGTCGTCGTTTTTCCGACACCGCCTTTTTGATTGAAGACCGCGATTACCGTCATAGGCGGATTCTAGAGGATTCGACGGCGCACGAAAGTCACCACGATTTCGGCCAGGATCACCACCACGAAAATCGCCAGAAGTATCGTTGCCACGCGGGTCCATTGAAACAGGTTCAACGCCGAGTCGAGGATCATGCCGCTGCCGCCGGCGCCGACCAGCCCGAGCACCGCCGACTCGCGGACATTGATGTCCCAGCGAAAGAGTGCGATCGACCAGAAGGCGGGCTTGACCTGCGGCCAATAGCCGAAAGCCAGTCGCGACAGCCACGGCGCCCCCGCCGCATCGAGCGCTTCGATCGGACCGCGGGCGGTTTCCTCGATCGCTTCGCCGAACAACTTGCCGACGAAGCCAATCGAGCGAAACGCAATTGCCAGCGTACCCGCCAGCGCGCCCGGCCCGAAAATGCCGACGAAGAGCAGCGCCCAGACGAGTGAATTGACCGACCGAGACGACACCAGGATCAGCTTGGCAAACAGATTCAATGAAGTGAAAGGGCAAATGTTGCGCGCCGCGAGCAGACCGACCGGGATCGCCATTACGAGGGCCAGCAGCGTTCCCAGCGATGCGCTGTGGAGCGTCTCGGTCAGCGCTGCGTGAACGCCCGTGCGATGTCGGTGAGCAGTTGCACGATCTCCACCGACGTCTTGGGGTCCAGAGAGGACGTCGGCTCGTCCGCGAGCAGAACCGACGGCTCCTGCATCACCGCGCGCGCGATACCGACGCGCTGCCGCTGACCGCCGGAAAGCGAATCGGCGCGCTGGTTGGCGAAGCCCGACAGACCCACGATGTCGAGCAGCTCGAACGCTCGCGCAACGTCGCTCGCCGGAACCTCCGCCGTCACGCTTTCCAGGCCGAGACATAGCCGAGCGGTCCCGACAGCAGATTCTCCATGACCGTGAGCCGTTCCACCAGGTTGAATTCCTGAAACACCATGCCGATGCGGCGGCGCGCCTGGCGCAGCGCGTGACGCGTCAGTCGGGTGAGGTCGTGACCCTCGAATTCGATCGAGCCGGACGTCGGTTCGACCAGCCGGTTGATGCAGCGGATCAGCGTGCTCTTGCCCGTGCCCGAAGGGCCGATGATCGCGGTGATCCCGCGCGCCGCAATGTCCAGATCGATATCGCTCAGCACAAGCTTACCGGTGACGTAGGCTTTGGAGAGATGTTTGATCGACAGCACGGGCTGGGCATACTTCGCCCTAATGTTGACTGCTGTGATTGCCGCACTCCTCGACGGATGCGTCACTTCTTCTTGGCCGCTTCGGCGGCTTCGCGCGCGGTTTCCTTTTCGTAGGTCGCCTTGTCGAAGCCGCCGCCCGAACCCTTGGCGACGTCGCGCACCACCTCCCAGGATGTCTTGTGGTTGATGGGGAAGAAACGATCGGCGCCGTCGAACGCCTTTTGCATCTCGGGCGGGAATCGGTAGTCATAGAAGCAGCCCAGCATCTTGTCGACGAGCTTGGGATCGAGGTCGTGCGCGTACGCGAACGATGACGTCGGAAATTTCTGGCTGCGATAAATGATGCGGAAGTCCGATTCCTTCACCTGCCCGCGCTCGGCCATGCGGTGGAAGACGTCCGAGGCGACGGCTCCGGCGTCGTAATCGCCGGAATTCACCCCCATCACCGACTGATCGTGCTTGCCGGAGAAGATGATCTTGTAATCCTTGTCGGGCGTCAGTCCCTCGCGGGGAAACAACGCCAGCGGAGCGAGATGTCCGGAGTTCGACGAGGGCGACCTATGCGCCACCTTCTTGCCCTTAAGATCGGCGAGCTTCTGGTATGGCGAGTTGGCTTTGACGATCACGATCAGGTTGTAGCCCTGAAACTCCTTGGCCGTGCCTTTGACCGCAAACGGCACCGCGCCTGCGAGATTGACGGCAAAAGCCGTGGGGCCGGTGGAAAAGCCGGCGACATGCAGACGGCCCGAGCGCATCGCCTCGATTTCCGCCGCATTCGACTGGACTTGATAGAACACGACCTTTGGTCCAGGCATTGCCCCAACGCGGTAGTGAACGGCTTGAATATATTTTCGTTGACGGCGGGGTCCTCGACCGGGGTGTAGGTGAACGCGATCGTCGATGGGTTCTTCCATTTCTTCGAATCGGTCGGCGCGTCTGCGACCATATCGCTGTTGTCATCGCAATACATGGCGTCGAGCTCGCCGCGATGCTTGCAGACATCCACGGCGTAGACGCCG
>DATNNK010000231.1:0-2894 GCA_035601875.1 Casimicrobiaceae bacterium
TGGCGCAAGTTGCGGTGGGAGACTCAGCGGCCAACAATGCGGCCGGAGTCACGCCCGCCTCGGCCATCGCGCGTCGCCATGGTGAGCTTCGGCATCGCGCGGGCCTCGCCGCCAGCAATGATCTGCTTCCGCTGCTGGCGCGCGCCGCGCCCGCGATTTCGGCGATTCCCACCGGCGTCGTGAGCTCCCTACACTACGCCGATGGGCATGTCGTCTTCGAGCTGCAAAAGCTCGACGTGCCGCAGACGACACGCCTGCAACGCGAATTGCAGCAGCTAGGATTGGTCGCGATCGCGGTGCCGACGGCGAATGGCGCGCGGCTGCGGATCGGACTCGACTGATGGCAACGACGATGCGACCCACGACCGAGACACGCCTGATTCAATGGCGGCAGTGGTGGCAGCTCCGATCTCCGGCGGAGCATACTGTCTGGCTCGTTGTCGGCGGCATCGCACTCGTCCTGCTTGCCTGGGTGCTCATCTGGCAACCGTTGACGCGTGACACCGAGCGGCTCGAGCGGCGCCTCATCGAACAGCGTACCACGCTTGCTACGGCGCGGCGCCAGGCCGACGAGATTGCCGCGCTTGCGCGCAGCACGGCCGATCCATCGCCGCGCGATGCGCGCTCCGATGTCGAGTCAGCGCTAGCGCGGCAAGGTCTCAAAGCCACCGCCATCGACCGCGGCGACGACCAGCGCCTACGGGTCACGCTCGACGCGGTGTCGTTCGCCGCTCTGACTAGCTTGCTCGAAGCGCTGCAACGCGACGCCCGGTTGAATGCGGTGGACCTCACCGCTACAGCGCGGGTCGAGCCGGGTCAGGTGCGCGCCGAAATGACGTTCTCGTCTGCGCGCTGAGCATGCGGTCGTTGCTCGTCGTCGCGGCTGCCGCCTGCATGCTCGCTGCAGCCGTCGCGGTAGAAGCGCCGGCGACGCTGGTCGATCGGCAGCTCGACTCGCTCACCGGCGGACGAATGCGCGTGGCCGATGCCGCGGGGACGATCTGGAACGGTTCCGGCGCGTTGATCCTCTTGCCGTACGCCGCGCGGGTCCCCGTACAGTGGCACATCGACACGCTACCGCTTCTGCGCTCTCGTTTGAGCGGAACACTTGCCAGCGATCCAGCGGAGTCGTCGCAGGCGACGTTCGACCTGGGCTCCGATGATTTCGCGGTGCGCCGATTTGCAATCGCATTTCCTGCGGAGGCGTTATTGCGCGCTACCGCTGCGCCCGCCGCCGTCACCGCCGCCGGCGGCATCGTGGATCTCCGTGCGGATGCTTTCGCGATGCGCCGGGGATTGTTCGAGGGCGGGTTCATCGCCCGCTGGCAAGGCGCAAGCCTGCCTGGTCCGCGGCCTGAAGTCCGCATTGCGCTTGGCGACATTCGTCTCGAGGGTCTAGCCAACGGTGGCGAGATCAAGGGCGCGCTGTCCAACGTGGCAGGCGACATCGAGATCACCGGCACGCTGATCCTTGCCGCCACGGGCGCTGCGCGCGTGGAAGCCCGGCTGAAGCCTCGGGCGGGGCTCGATGCGGAGCGTTCGAGCGCGATCACCAGCGCCTTGTCGATGTTGGGATCGGCGGACGATTCCGGCGGTTTTCGGGTCGCATGGCAGGCGCCAGGACGATGAGCCGGCGACAACGCAACCGCGGTCGGTCCGGAGGCAGCAAAGCGGGCAGCACCGCGGGAGGCAAAGCCGGCCGTCATATCACCGCCACAGCCGCGACCGCACCTGCGGCGACTGCCGCGACCGTCGCCAGCACCGCTAGCGAGCCGTTGACGCGAATCCGCGCCATCGACGCACTGCGCGGAACCGCGATTTGCATGATGATCGTCTATCACGCGGCGTTCGATCTCAACTGGTTTCATATCATCAGCGCCGACTTCAATCATGACCGTTTCTGGCTCAGCTTTCGCGACCTTATCGTCAGCAGCTTCCTGCTTCTGGTCGGCGTCAGTCTCATTCTGGCCTCGCGCGCCGGCATTTCCCCGAAGCGGTTCTGGCGCCGGATCGCACTTGTCGGTGCGTGCGCGATGCTGGTCACGGTCGGCAGTTACGTCACGTTCCCGAAAACATTCATCACCTTCGGCATCCTCCACTGCATCGTGGTCTCGTCGATCCTCGGCTGGCCGCTGGTGCGATTTCCACGTGCGGCGTTGATTGTCGGTATCGTCGTGATTTTAGTTGGCGTCGCGATTGGCCTACCGCTGTTCGATCTGCCGTGGCTCAATTGGGTCGGACTGATGACGCACAAACCGGCGACCGAAGATTACGTGCCGCTCCTGCCCTGGTTCGGTGTCGTGCTCGTCGGAGTCAGTATCGGCTGGTGGCTGCTGGAGCGTCATATGCATGACCTGCGTCAGATGTCGCGCGCCTCACCAAAATGGCTGATCTGGCTCGGACGGCACAGTCTGCTCGTGTACATGATTCACCAGCCGATCTTGATCGGGCTGCTGCGCGTGCTGCACGGCTGAGCGTTCGTATCGCGACGCCGCTGCCGAGCAACGACATGGGGTGGGCCAGTAAGCGAAGAGGGAGGTGCGATGTCTCAACGGCGCAATGCCGCCATGCACGGAGACCGGAAATTAGACCAGGCTGAGCGACTCTGCCAAAAAATGTGAGAATGCCGTTCGATAGGACGTTGCCGTGCGATTGTTGTTTACAATCTCCACCATTCTTCGACTCTGAAAGAAGAATCCAATCGGCCGAGACTGGAACTCGAAACCCGGTGGCGCCACACCGGCACTTTGCAGCAGTGGCACCACCATCTTCGCGAGAGTCTCCCAGTCCTCTGCAGTCCTGACCCCGGGGTCAAGAAGAAATAGCGTCTTCAACGTCGCGCCCTCACGGATAACCCGCGCAAGTTCCCAACGCACTCCGTCCGAGTCCTTCAC
>DATNNK010000232.1:0-4550 GCA_035601875.1 Casimicrobiaceae bacterium
CTACGACAACACCAACAGCCTGCACACCAACGCTTACGATGAAGCGATCACCACGCCGACCGAGGAGTCCGTGCGCCGGGCGATGGCGATCCAGCTCATCATCAATCGCGAATGGGGCCTGGGCAAGAACGAGAATCCGAACCAGGGAAGCTTCATCATCGAGGAGCTGACCGATCTTGTGGAAGAAGCGGTGCTCAAGGAATTCGAGGCAATCAGCGAACGCGGCGGCGTGCTGGGCGCGATGGAGACCGGCTACCAGCGCGGCAAGATCCAGGACGAGTCGATGTACTACGAGCACCAGAAACACGACGGCAGCTATCCGATCGTCGGCGTCAACACCTTCCGCAATCCGCACGCCGATACGGCACCGCCGCAGAAGATCGAGCTACAGCGGTCGAGCGAGGATGAGAAGCAGTCGCAGCTAAAGCGGTTGGCGGAGTTTCATGCGCGCAACGCGAAGGCCGCGCCGAAAGCGCTGGAGCGATTGAAGCGCACCGTGATCGAGGACGGCAACGTCTTCGCCGAGCTGGTGAACACGGTGCGCGTTTGCTCGCTGGGGCAGATTACCAAGGCGCTGTTCGAGGTGGGTGGGGAGTATCGGCGGAGTATGTGACTAGCGCATGCCGACCTTCGCATGCGCAATGACGTTGGGCGTCTCGCGCGGCGGTGAGCGCCAATACTGCTTCGGTGCCTGAATCTGCGCACCCAGGACGGCGGCCGCGTGCCACGGCCAGCGCGGATCCCAAAGCATCGCCCGTGCCATCGTCACCAGATCAGCATCGCCTGACGCGACGATTCTCTCGGCCTGTTTCGGATCGGTGATGAGCCCCACCGCCATCGTCGCGATCGACGTCGCGCGGCGGATCGCCCGCGCGAGCGGCACCTGATAGCCCGGACCGAGCGGGATCTTCTGCGCCGGAGAAACACCGCCACTTGACACGTCGATCCAATCGCATCCCGCAGCTTTGAGGCGCTGCGCGAGCACGATGGAATCGTCGATCGTCCAGCCGCCGTCGACCCAGTCGGTCGCCGAGATGCGAGCGCCCATCGGCTTGTCCTGCGGCCACGCGTCGCGAACCGCGGCGAATACTTCCAGCGGAAAGCGGACGCGGTTGTCGAGCGACCCGCCATACGCGTCTTCGCGATGGTTCGATAGCGGCGACAGAAACTCGTGGAGCAGGTATCCGTGGGCGCAATGCAGCTCGAGCGCATCGATGCCGATGCGCGACGCACGACGCGCCGCAGCGACGAATTCATGCCTGATTTGTTCGAGGCCGGAAATGTCGAGCGCGGCCGGTGGCGGCTCGGTCGGCAGTTGCGGAATCGGCGAGGGTGCCACGGGCGTCCATCCGCCTTGGGCAAGAGGAATAAGTTGACCGCCTTCCCAGGGTACCTGCGACGAACCCTTCCGGCCCGCATGCGCCAACTGGATGGCCACCGGCATCGCCGGCGCGTTCGCGCGCGCGATCGCCAGACGTTTGGTCAAGGCGTCCTCGCACGCGTCGTCGTAGAGTCCGAGGCAGCCATAGGTAATGCGGCCGACCGCGGATACCGCGGTGGCCTCGATGGTGAACATGCCCGCGCCCGATTGCAAAAGCTGGCCCCAATGCACGATGTGCCAGTCAGTGGCGCAGCCGTCTACCGCCGAGTACTGGCACATCGGCGATACCACAATGCGATTGGCGAGCTTGAGTTTGCGGAGCGTGAAGGGTGAGAACAGGGCTATGGACATGGCAACGCAGGGGCGACCAGGATATTGTCGCGTTAGCTGGAGGTAGACCGATTTTATCGGTTGCCTGGATTGCGGTGTAACAGTCTGTAAGCGCGGACACACTGGCATTGCGCGCAGTGCACCGCGCTGTGTATTCTACGGGGCCGACCGGACCGTAATTCTTCTTCGGTTCGTATCTGGAATCTCGATCCTTTTCCCCGACACGTGCGGCCAGCCAAGGCGGAGCTACGGTAGATGCGCAGGACCCGTCATAGCCTTGTCTTGCTGTGCGCCGCATTGCTCGCATCGATCCCGATGCAAATTCGAGCGCAGACCATTGGCACCGTTCTCACCGATGACCCTGCGCGCGTAATCGTCAAGCTCAAGGCGGACTCGTCGTTGCTGCGCGAACAGGTGCTCTCCGCCACCGCACATGAGATCGGGCGCGCGCAGGCACTCGGCCAGCGGCTTGGTTTGGCGATGAGCGCCGGCTCCATGGTGTCCGATCGCACACAGGTGGTATTCGCCAGTGGCATCACCTCGGCCGAACTGGCGCAGCGACTAGCGCTCGAAAGCGATGTCGAATATGCCGTGCCCGACCAGCGCCGGCATCATTTCGTGGCCCCTAACGATCCGCTGTATGCCGACGGGGTGGGAGGCAACGGCCCCGCCGTCGGGCAGTGGTACCTGCGGGCACCGACCGGTGCAGTGCAGTCGTCGATCAACGTCGAGCCTGCCTGGGGCGTCACGACCGGCAGCCCAAGCGTCGTCGCGGCGGTGCTCGATACCGGTGTGCGTTTCGATCACCCGGACCTGTTGGCCGTTGCGGCCGGCGGCAATTTGCTGCCGGGTTACGACATGATCAGCGACGCGGCCGTGGCCAACGACGGCGATGGCCGTGATCCCGACCCGTCGGATCCAGGGGACTGGCTGACGCAAGCAGAAATCTCACAGCGCGGGGGACCGTTCTTCCAGTGCTCGACGACCCCGAAGAGCAGCTCCTGGCATGGCACGCAAACTGCGGGACTGATCGCCGCGCTCACCAACAACGGCATCGGCATGGCCAGCGTTGGACGCAACGTCCGCGTGCTGCCGGTGCGTGTGCTGGGCAAGTGCGGCGGCTTTGACTCCGACATTATCGCGGGTATGCGTTGGGCCGCTGGGATGACGGTGCCAGGGGTGCCCGCCAACCCGAACCGCGCCCAGGTCATCAATATGAGCTTGGGTGGAGAGGGAGCGTGCAATGCTGCTTATCAGGACGCGGTGACCGCAATCAATGCTGCCGGCACGGTGATCGTGGCATCCGCCGGCAATTCCGCCGGTCACGCCGTCGGCGTGCCCGCCAATTGCACCGGCGTTATCGGTGTGACAGGGTTGCGCCATGTGGGCACCAAGGTCGGCTTCTCCGATCTCGGGCCCGAGATAGCGATCAGCGCACCGGGCGGCAACTGCGTCAATATCACGGCGGGCGCACCGTGCTTGTACCCGATTCTGACGACGTCCAACTCCGGTGCTACCAGTCCGGTCGCTCCGATCTACACGGACAGCTTCAACACGTCGCTGGGCACGAGCTTCTCGGCGCCGCTGGTTGCCGGCACGGTGGCGTTGATGTTGTCCGCGCAGCCTGCGCTGACGCCATTGCAAGTGAGGTTGCTGCTGGAAGCCACCGCGCGACCGTTCCCGATCACCAGTAGCGCCAACACTGGCGGCACGGTGATTCAGTGCACGGCCCCGCAATTCAACAGTATCGGTAACCCCGTCGACCAATTGGAATGCCTTTGCACCATCGATACCTGTGGCGCCGGCATGCTCGATGCTGGCGCTGCGGTACTCGGCGCAAGCAACGGTTTAGCAGCGGCTGGCGTCCAGGCGCAAGGCTTGTGGTGGAACTTGCCGGCGAACTCGGAGTCCGGATGGGGCATCAACTTCGCGCATCAAGCCAATGTGATCTTCGCGACCTGGTTCACCTACGACTTGACAGGCAAGGGCTGGTGGTTGTCGATGACGGCAAACAAGACAGGTACCAACCCCGATATCTACACCGGGCAGTTGTTGGAAACCCGCGGCCCGGCGTTCAGCGCAGTACCATTTCCACCAGTGGGGAGCCCCGGCGGCGCGACCGGGGCCGGGGTTGGAACGGCGACGCTGAGTTTCAGCGACGTCAATCGGGCCACCTTCAATTACATCGTGAATGGTACGCAACAGACCAAATCCCTCACGCGGCAGGTGTTCGGTCCGCTGCCGACCTGTGTCTATGGGGCGCAGCCGGATTTCGCCGCGGCGACAAACTACCAGGACTTGTGGTGGGCGTCGCCACCTGGTTCGGAATCGGGGTGGGGCGTCAATCTTACGCACCAGGGCGACACGATCTTTGCCACGTGGTTTACCTATGACCACGACGGGACGCCGATGTGGCTGGTGGCAACCGCGCCGAAGACTGCACCACGTACCTACGGAGGAACGCTCTATCGACTGACCGGACCGCCCTTCAACGCGGTGCCCTTTTCTCCGATCGGCAGCCCCGGAGGCGCTACCGGGACCCCCGTCGGCACGGCGACGTTCACCTTTTCCGACGGCAACACCGGCACCTTTGCGTACACCGTCAACGCAGAAGCGCAAACAAAGAACATCACTCGGGAACTATTCCACCCACTCGCCGGGACCCTCTGCCAGTAGTTTCGCGAGTGCTGTTCGCGAAAGAGTCGAGGGAGAGACCGCACTATCGTGCTCATACTCGGGAGTCGTGCGCCTCGGTCGAGCTCGCTCTTAGCTGATAGCATAGCGATCACGTATTTAATCGACATTTCGCGTTATTGCGATTCACCGCAGGTTTCGTCGG
>DATNNK010000233.1:0-7766 GCA_035601875.1 Casimicrobiaceae bacterium
TCCTTTGCCGAAGGCCATTTCAACGCGATCTCCCGCGTGGTCGTGCCGACCTTCACCGCCTTGATCGAATCGTAGAGCCATTTGAGCGCGGTGGCGTAATAGTCTTTCTGCTCCTGTGTGGGCTCCTTGCCGACGCAGTAGGTGCGGTAGTAGCAGGATTTGTAGCCGTTCCAGGTGAGCGCCGCCAGGTCCATGAACACGATATCGCCGGGCTTGATGATCCGATCGGAGAAGTTTCGCCAGTTGGGCCACGTATTGAGACCTGAGGAAACTATGACGTCTTCGACGTCCTCCATGCCCGGGATCGAATAGAGAAACTCCATGATATGTGCCGTCACCTTGTTTTCGGTGAGCCCTGGCTTGAGGAATTTCATGCATTCCCAGTGCGCCGCATCGCCGATCGCGCCGACCATGCGCATGCACTCTTGCTCATCGACATTCTTGACAGCTCTTGCCTCCATCATCGGCGTCATGCCGTCGACCCAATCGATCTTGGCATCCTTGAAGACTTGGATAATGTTGATATCGACGAAGTCGACGCCGAGCTTCATGCCGGCGACGCCACTCTTCTTCATTTCCTTCACGATGGCGTTGGTGAACTTGGTGACCTGCTGCAGCGAAGCCGCGCCGGCCGCGCCTTTGATCCATGCATACGACCAGCGGATGTTTTCCTTGGGGATCCATGGCGAATGACGCGCGATGTGCGCGCCGAGGTCGCCCTGCTCGAATAGCACCGGCGGATCGTCGCCGCACAGCAACGCATAGCGGAGTCCCGGCTTCAGCCGGTTCCAGCCGGGCGTAAGCGTGCTCGTCACGTAGCGGACGTTCTCGTCGTACATGAGAAGCATCGCACCCAGCCCGTGCGCCTTCATGCGCTCCCGTGCCCGGTCCAGACGGTAATTGCGCAGCCGATCCCAGTTGACTCGTTGCTGCCAATCCAGTCCCACCATGCCAAAATTTGCCATCTTGATGCCTCCAGATCACATCAGTATAGTCACTGAAACCTAATCTATCGTCGCTCCGGATTCCTTTGCGACCTTGCCCCAGCGCGAGGTTTCGGCGGCGACAAATATTGCGAAGTCTTCCGGGGTCCTGCTGGTCACGACGTCTACTCCGCCACCGGCAAAGCGTTGTTTTATCTCCGGCAAGTCCACCGTCGCAAGCAACGCCGCATGGAGCTTGTCGACGATCGGCCGCGGCGTCCCCGCGGGAACGAATACGCCCTGCCACGAGCTGCTGACCATCTCGGGGTATCCCGCTTCGACCATGGTCGGCACCTGTGGCAAGGCCTCGATTCGTTTGCTTGTCGAGATGCCGAGCGCCTTGAGTCTGCCGGCCTGGATGAAGCTGATCGCCGACGACAGCGTCACGAACATGATCTGCGTTTCGCCACCGAGCATCCCGGTGACGGCGGGGCCGGCACCGCCTTTGTAGGGTATGTGCACGATATTCAGGTTGGCGAACTTCGTGAACCGCTCCATTTCCAGACGGTTCAGCGTGCTCGATCCGGGAGAAGCGAAGTTGAGCTCGCCCGGCTTCGACTTCGCCAGCGCTACGAACTCGGCGACGGTATTCGCCGTGACGCTGGGGTTGGCGATCAGGATGCTTGGCACTTCCGCGACCAGCGTGACCGCGATGAAGTCCTTCTGCGGGTTGATCGACAGATTCTGAAAGATCGCCGGGTTGATGGCGATCGTGCCGATGTTGCCAAGGTAAATCGTGTAGCCATCGGCAGCGGCCTTTGCGGCTGCTTCCATGCCGATGTTGCCCGATGCGCCGGGCCGATTCTCGATCACGATCTGCTGCCCGAGCGCTTCGCCGAGCTTTGGAGAAATGATGCGCGCCACGAAGTCGGACGCGCCGCCGGGGGCAAACGGGACGATCATCTTGACCGGCCGGTTCGGGTAGCTCGCCTGCCCGAACGCAAGCGCTGAAAACGACACCAGCACCAGCGCGACCAACGCGGTCGGCGTCAGCTTGCCCATGTCTCCTCCTTGCTCTACCTATTCTGCCGCCAGCGGTCCTTGCCGCTGCTTTGCGTCGCTCGCGCCGATCGGAAGCGGCACCGCGCGCTTGAGCTTCGCGGATAAATCGAACGCCTTGGTCAGCATTAACCGGTTGTGCGCTTCCGTCGCGGTGGCGTGTTGCGTCGGCAAGCTCATGGCAAGGCGATTGAACCATTGCTCGGTTTCCTCGCGCATCGGGCCGCGCAGCTCGCCGAGGGCGACGTCGCCGGGCGGGTAGCTACCGAGAAAATCGACACGCCGGCTCGCATCCGGCGCGTAGCCTTCGCCTTGGGAAATGTTGGTCGCAAGGACAATGTCGCGATGCGTGTCGTCGATGGTGAGCACGCCTTCGGTGCCGACGATGCCGACGTCGAGGCTGTACACGGAGGCAGGCCAGACAACGGGAAGCGCCCACGATATGGACGCGTGGTAAAGGCTTCCATCCTCGAATGTGATCATCCCGGCGGTGGCGTCGATGCCGTTGCAAATTGGCCCGAGCGCCTTGTCTATCGAGCGCGCATAGACTTCCACCGGACGTTTTGCCTCCATCATCCACATGACGATATCGAGCGCGTGGGTGCCCGAGATCACCATGGGCGAGATCGTTTTCGGATCGTTCGTGCGCCGGTAATTATCCAGCGCCACGAGGCGATTCATGAACGCCCGCGACGTAACCAGCGTCACGTCGCCGAGCTGGCCGGTCCGGACTTTTTCCTTCGCCGTAAGCCAGCGCCGGCGAAAGCGCTGCGTGTACCCGACGACGGCATCGACGCCGGACTTCTGAATCGCCTCGAGGACTCGCTCCGACTCGGAGAGCTCGGTGGCGAGCGGTTTCTCGATAAGCAACGATAGCCCTCGCTCGACCGCGGCAAGAATGGGATCGACATGAAGATGCTCGTCGGTGGCGATGATCGCCGCCGTCACCTCAGGTCGCGCGAGCAGCTCCCGATAGTCCGAGCTCACGAAATCGGCACCGAGCTTGTCGGCGACGAATTTTGCGCGATCCGGCTTGATCTCCGCGAGCCCGATGAAGTCGACCTGGGGATGTCGCGCCGCGACTTCTCCACGAAACAATCCGACCCGGCCGGCGCCGATGATGGCGAGACCGATGCGCTTGGGATTTTTTTTCACCAACGTCGCGCGCTCAAGCGACCGCGCGTACTTTCTTGGAATCCGCGAGCGGCAACGATACCGGCTGATTGGTCTCGGCCGACAGATCTGCCGCGATGTAAACCTCCATCACCATTCGCGCCTGCTCGGGCGTCACCAACACCGGCTTGTCCAACGCGACTGCTTCCAAAAAATGGATCGTTTCCGCGGCCATCGGACCAGCGTAAGTGTGATCCACTGCCTCTCCCGGCATTGTCGACATCGGCAGCACCATGCCTTTGGCCATGGTATTCAGGACCACGTCGCGATGGCTGTCGTCGACCATGACGGCGCCCTCGGTGCCGATAAATTCGATCCAGGTCGTCGAGAAATTCGGATATCCCGGTGGCAGCGTCCAGCCGGCGCCGATCACGAACGACACGCCGCTGTCCATCGTCACCGTGATCCACTGCGTGTCCGGAATAGACGCACCGGTGGTCTCCCGCATGGTGCCGAAATTGATCTGCGAGTAGACCCGTATCGGCTTTGCCGGCTCCAGACACCACAACACAAAGTCCAGGTCGTGGGTCGCTTCCATTGCGGCCGGAGACAGCTTGATGCGGCCGCTGATTTTCTTGCCGAGGTTGCGGGTGATGTGACGGCTCACCAGCGCGCTTACCGGCCGGCCGATGGACCCATCGCGAATCGATTTCCGGACGTAGGCGAACTTGGGGTTGAACCGCTGCGAGTAGCCAATGGTGAACTTGAGCTTGCGCTCGCGCGCCAGGGCAATGAGCTCGTCGGCTTCGGAGAGTTCCAAGGCAACCGGCTTCTCGAGAAATACATGCTTGCCCGCGGAGAGGCAGTCCCGCGCCATCGGGTAGTGCGCGGTCTCGGGTGTCGCCGAAATATATATCGCTTCGATCTCGGCGATGGCGAGCAGCTGACGATAATCGGTTACCGCGGTGCGGGCACCGATCGCCTTGGCCACCTCGGCCAGGCGCTCGGGGCGGATCTCCGCCAGGTGCAGGCTTTTTAGCAAGGGGTTCGCGGCGCAGGTATGCGCGCGGATGCCGCCGCACCAGCCCGTGCCGATGATGCCGACATCAATCTGTTTCATTTCGCAAGTCTCCTCCTGACCGTCGACTGACGCTTCCGGAAGGCCGCCACGCCATGCCGCCCTCCGCGAGATGCACGCTCTCAAGCCTGTCATTAGACCACCGGCGATTACGCGGCACCAATCGCGATTTGCTATGCTAGGCATGCTGTCTCGGCATGCGTCGAGACTGGTCGGGGCGCGCTTACCTGACGCTCGCTCAGTGGAAAGGAGCGAGCGCGTCGGCCGCACATGCCGTTTTGTGATCGTTGCGCCATTTCGTCACCGTCGCGACTCGGAAAGGTTCGAGCTCATGGAACTGCGCAGCATCCAATACTTCGTGCAGGTCGCGGATGAAGGATGCATCACCCGCACCGCTGACAAGATCGGCATCGCCCAGCCCGCACTGACCCGGCACATCAAGCAACTCGAGGCGGAGTTGGGCACCCAGCTTCTGACGCGCTTGCCGAGAGGCGTTCGCCTCACGACCTCGGGCCGGGATTTCCTCGACCATGCGCGCGCGATCACGCTCGAAGTGTCGCGCGCCAGCGAGCACGTCCGCGGCAAAGCCCAGGCCCCTCACGGAAGGGTCGTGATGGGCACTTCGCCGACCCTCGCGCCCCTGCTGCTGCCGGGCTGCGTCGCGCGGGCGCGCCAGCAATGCCCGACGGTCACTTTGAAAGTCGTGGAGGGCTTCAGCCCCCAGCTCCTGGACGCACTGCTTACCGGACGACTCGACCTTGCGCTGATGACCAACCCGCCGCGTACCACTGCGCTCACCCTGACGCCGCTCTGCTCCGAACCCCTGGTCGTTCTCTCGCCGCCCGGAGCGAGGGGCACGCGGCACGCGTTTTCGCTGGCGGAGCTCTGCGCGACGCCATTCATCATGACGGTCGGCATCCGCACGCTGGTCGAGCAACAACTCGCCGGCTTCGGTGGCGGCCTGCGCGTCGAGGCGGTGGTCGATTCCGTCGAAGCGATCCGACGGCTACTTATTTCCGGGGTCGGGATGACGATCATGCCTGTGTCCGCTTTTCACGATGAGATCCGCGCGGGGCAATTGGTCGCGTATCCGATCGAAGAAGCCAATCTGCACCGCATCCTCATCCTCGCGCGTCCTGTCGCTGAGGTAGGCTCGGCGGCTATCGACGAAATAGAGCATATCGTCCGAGGCGAAATGGCGGACCTGATCCAGGCCGGCTTCTTCAGGATGCCCGCTTTGGACCCGATGGCGCTTAGCCGTCGACCCGCCGTGACGAAGGCGAGCGCTCCCAAGCGCCGCGCACGAAGAGCGAGGGTCGACCAGTAACGGAGCGAGAGAGCCGACGTGGCTGCTTCCGCGGGCGGATCGCTCAAGAGACGTGAGAGGGGGTGAGCGGCATGCGCAGAAGAAAATTTGTGGCTTCCGGCCTGGGACTGATGGCGGCCGCGGCCGGGCAAGGGCTGGTGGTGAGCTTCAACGGAACGCGCCTCCGCGCTCAACCCGCGGTTGCGCCGGCCGCTCCGCGCAACCCGGCGGGGCCTCCGCAAGGGAAGTGGATCAGGCTCGCGCCGTTTCCTCAAGCAACCGGAGAGCTGCTGGGGGCGGCGATCAACGGCAAGCTCTACGCCGCGCAGGGACTGCTGCCCGGCTTCAAGCCGGCCGGCCTCGTGTATGAATACGATCCTGCCGGCGACACGTGGACGCAGAAGAAGCCGATGCCGCATCCGGTCCACCACGCTGCGGTCACGGCGCTGAATGGGAAAATGTATTTGTTCGGCGGCTTCGACCTTCCTGCCGCGGGGCCGCCGGGTTGGAACCCGGTCAACGATGCGTGGGAATACGATCCGGCGACCGACGGCTGGCGGGCGCTGGCCGCCATGCCGACACCGCGCGGTGGCGGTGTGGCCGCGGCGGTCGGCGGGAAGGTGTCGGTGATTGGCGGGGCCGGACCGGTGCCCGACGCGAGCGCTCCGGTCATCCGCCCGCGCCAACCGCAACGCTCCCTGGGCACGGTGGAGGAGTACGATCCAGCCACCAACAAGTGGCGCGCGCGTGCCCCGATGGCCACGCCCTGCAACCACATGGGCGGCGAGGCCGTGAACGGGAAGATCTACGTGATCGGCGGACGACTGAGCGGGGCGTTCATCATCGGCTTTCCGGGGAATATCAACCTGGTGCAGGCCTACGATCCAGCAGCGGACACCTGGGTCACGAAAACTCCCATGCCGACGCCGCGCAGCGGGCTCAACACGGCCAGCTTGAACGGCATCATTTACGTGGCCGGCGGCGAGGTGCAGGACGACAAATACCTGGCGGCGTATCGCGCATTCGAGGCCTACGATCCGGCGGGCGACGCCTGGTGGCAGTTACCCTCCATGCTCCTGCCGCGGCACGAGTGCATCATGGCCGCCCTGGGTAACAGGATTCATGTGGCGGGCGGATCGGTCCAATCGGCGATCGTCCCTCTCCCCAAAGGCCTGAGCTTCGATACCGATTCGCACGAAGCGTTTGAGGTTGCGCCTTAGTTCAAAGGCGAAATGCTGGCGCAGCGTTTTTTGCGCTGCGCCCGCCGACGGGCAGTCTTCATTTCTTGGGAAGGTTATTCCTGGCCCTTTCCGATTGCCTCTTGAAAATGTCCATCACGTCATTCAAGTGCTTGGGATCCCCGGAAGCGCTAACGCGCTTGGGATCGGCCTCGGAAGTCACGGCAACGCTGCTCACGCCGTTCGCTTCGCAGCCCACTACTGCGCCGGTTCCATTCTTGGCGCCCGCTTCCGCTGACTCGAGGTAGATGCTGCACTTGGTTACCCGTCCCTTCGTCGACCAGGTATAGGCGACCTCGTCATCCTGTTTGTAGGCCGGCTCGAGGGCCTTCATCGCCGCAAAGAGCCTCTGGAGTACGACGGCGTCGTAGTCGGGGTAATCCGGCCAGATTCGCGTGCCGAGCAATACCTCGTTCTTGTTCGCATCCCTCATGTAGACAATGACGCTGATGGCACTGTCCTTCGCCGTGGGGATCTTGCCCGGTGACGAGGGTTTCTTCGTCTGAGCGAAAACCCCGGACGCGCCAAAAACCAACGGAAGCAACAGCAGCAGCGATATCGAGCGCAACATTGAATCCTCCTATTGAACGTGGTCGCCTTGGGGCTGCGAGGCAGTCCCGAATGCCATCCAGCACGTATTGTGCGCAATATAAGGCGAACCTTCGTTGGTCGGCAATCCGATGGGTTCGGAAGCGCACCACTGCGCTCGAGTGCGGGCGGCGGTACGCCAAGATTGTCGCCTCTGCAAGACAGTCCCGTGGAATGAAATGCGTCGCTTCTTGAGCGTCGGCTCACCAGGAACGAGGTTGCTCGACCGAAGGCGCGAATGCTTGCGCTAGTCAAGTCGCGTATCGAGGTCGCAGATACGTTGCGGAACTTGATGCGTGTTTGTGCTCGCCATCCGCGGCCAAAAGGAGGCGGGCTCCACAAGAACGTAGGCTTGAGAGGATCGACTGACGCTCGTCGGCCCATTTTCGGTCACTCAAGACGTCGATATGCCTGCTCCTAATCGGACGTTCACGACCTGCCGAAGGTAACCTAAAATGTCG
>DATNNK010000234.1:0-3969 GCA_035601875.1 Casimicrobiaceae bacterium
CGGGTCGAGAATCTTTCCGAGGACCGGGTGCTTCGGCAGTACCTCGCCATGATTCTTGCGACGACGCGCACCAACTTCTGGCGCCGCGACGCCGCCGGACGGCGCAAGAGCTTCGTGTCGTTCAAGTTCGATCCGTCGAAAGTACCTGGCCTTCCGGAGCCGAAGCCGATGTTCGAGATTTTTGTGTACTCGCCGCGCTTCGAGGGCGTGCACCTGCGCGGCGGAAAAGTGGCGCGGGGCGGATTGCGCTGGTCGGACCGGCCGGAAGATTTCCGTACCGAGGTGTTGGGACTGGTCAAGGCGCAGATGGTCAAGAACACGGTCATCGTTCCCGTCGGATCGAAGGGCGGCTTCGTTCTCAAGCGCGCGCCACCTTCCTCCGACCGCGAGGGCTACCTGAAGGAAGGTGTCGCCTGCTATCAGGACTACCTGCGCGGCTTGCTCGACATCACCGACAACCGCGTCGGCGAAAAGATCGTGCCGCCGCCCCGGGTCAAGCGACACGACCCTGACGATCCGTATCTCGTGGTCGCTGCCGACAAGGGTACGGCGACGTTTTCGGACTACGCCAACGGCATCAGCAAGGAGTATGGCTTCTGGCTCGGCGACGCGTTCGCCTCGGGCGGGTCGGCCGGCTATGACCACAAGGTGATGGGCATCACCGCGCGCGGCGCGTGGGAGTCGGTCAAGCGCCACTTCCGCGAGATGGGCGTCGATACCCAGACGACCGATTTCACCGTTGCGGGCATCGGCGACATGTCGGGCGATGTCTTTGGCAACGGGATGTTGCTTTCACGGCATATCAAGCTGCTTGCGGCCTTCGATCACCGGCACATCTTTCTCGATCCCAACCCGGATACCGAGGCGAGCTTCCACGAGCGCGCGCGCATGTTCACGCTGCCGCGATCCTCGTGGGCCGATTACAACGCCAAGCTCATCTCCGCCGGCGGCGGCATTTATCCGCGCGGCGCCAAGTCGATCGCTATTACGCCGCAGGTGAAAGCGGCGCTGGGAATCGCAGTCGACGCTCTGGCGCCGATCGAGCTGGTGAACGCGATCCTCAAGGCACCGGTGGATCTTCTCTACAACGGCGGCATCGGGACCTACGTCAAGGCGCAACGCGAATCGCACGCGGATGTCGGCGACCGCGCCAATGACGCGCTGCGCGTCAACGGACGGGAGCTCAAGTGCAAGGTGTTCGCGGAGGGGGGCAACCTCGGCTGCACGCAGCTCGGGCGCATCGAGTATGCCCTGGCGGGCGGCCGTATCAATACCGATGCAATCGACAACTCCGCTGGCGTGGACACCTCCGACCACGAAGTCAACATCAAGATCCTGCTCGGGCTCGCCATCACCGAGGGCGAGCTGACCGAAAAGCAGCGCAATACGCTGCTTGCGGAAATGACCGACGACGTTGCCGCACTCGTTCTGCGCGACAACTATTTCCAGACGCAGGCGTTGTCGGTCACCGGCCGCATCGCGCCGCAGCTACTCGACGCCCAGCAACGATTCATTCGGTACCTTGAGAAAGGCGACAAGCTGAATCGTGCGCTCGAGTTTCTGCCATCCGACGAAGAGATTGCCGAACGGCGCGCCAAGGGCATCGGGCTCACCAGCCCCGAGCGCGCCGTGATGCTCGCGTACAGCAAGATCTGGCTCTACGATGAGCTGCTGGCGTCGACGCTGCCCGACGACCCGTGGGTCGAGACCGCACTGGCACGCTATTTCCCGAAGCCGCTGCGCGAGCGTTACGCCGCGTACATGGGCCGCCATCCGCTCAAGCGCGAGATCATCGCTACGCACGTGACCAATAGCATGATCAACCGCGTCGGCAGCACATTCGTCCATCGACTGCTGGAGACGACTGGCGGCAAACCGCACGAGGTCGTCCGTGCCTACCTGCTCAATCGCGAAATCTTCGGGTTCGTCACCCTTTGGCAGCAGATCGAGGCTCTCGACAACAAGGTGGACGACGCAGTGCAATCGGCGATGCTCATCGACACCGCTCGATTGATCGATCGCGGTACGACCTGGTTTCTGCGCTCGCGCAGGTTGAGCGAGGACATGGCCGCGACCATCGCCCATTTCGCGGCGCGGGTCGACGCGCTGGCGACGCGGTTGCGAGAGCTTCTCGACGAAGCGGACCGTGCGCGCATCGAAGTGGCGGTAGCGCATTATGTTGCGCAAGGCGTATCGCGCGACTTGGCGGAACGCGTGGTCACGTTCGACACGCTTTACGCGACGCTCGATATCGTCGAAGTGGCCGACAGCACGCAGCGTCCGGTCGAGATAGTGGCCGAGATCTACTTCGATCTCGCAACACGCCTCGGTTTGGCGTGGCTGCGGGAGATGATCGTCGCTTTGCCGGGCCAGGCGCACTGGCAGATGCTTGCCAAAGGCGCGATGCTCGACGACCTCTCCGGCCTTCAGAGAACGATTACCGGTGAAGTGATTGCCGGCGGCGGCGACATCGCCGCACCGGACGGGCTGATCGCCGCCTGGCAGGATCGCAACCGGCGCGGTATCGAGCGCGCCGCGAAGTTGTTGGGAGAATTGCGAACCGCCGCGCCGGTCGACGCCGCGATGCTGTCGGTTGCTCTGCGCGAGCTGCGAAGCCTGGGCTGAAGCACTAGATATGAGCGAACGCGAGCGCACCGATAATGATTGCGCCGCCGGCAGTGAAATAAGCGACCGCCTGTAAGCCCTTGTTGCGCGTGAGGATCGTAATAGCCGCCAGCGCGATCGCGATCTGGATCAGTGTCGTCGCCTGCGCCCAGCGGTGGTGCACGTGCATCGACGCCTCGCTCTGCAGCTCGGCTGCCTTCGATTGCTCCTCCAGCTTTCTGGCCTCGGGCATGATCGCTTCCTTTTCGCCCTTGTAACGGTCGACTTCCTTGAGATATCTCGCCTGCTGGTCGCCGGTGGTCAGCGTTGCTCCCAGTTCGGCGAGGTTCTGCTTGCTGCTCTTCGCCTGATAGAAATTCCACTGGTCGGAAGCTTCGGTCCTTCGCATCACCGCTTCGTTCTTGAAAAGCAGCGCATCGTTTTGGGTCGCACCACCCATATATCCGAACAGCGCACCGATGGTGGCGAAGATCGCCGTCATGACGGCAATTCGGCTGGCGAAGGGGTCATGCAGTGCGCGGTGCTCGGCTTCGTGCTCGTGCGGGCCATGGACGTGAAAATGATCTTCGGACATGCGACTCTCCCGGGTCTCTGGATGCTTAAGGTGCGGATGAGCGGCGGCCACTCAATCGGGCACGCGCTCATAAGTGGCGAAATGGTACGCGAAACCGGCATCGCTCGCCGGCTCACGCACCTCACGCGCGACCTCGCGCCATGCCGCGCGCTCGAAGGCCGGAAATCTGGCGTCACCGTGGAAATCGCGCTCGATCTCAGTAAGATACAGAAGGCCGGCGAGAGGCAGCGCCGAACGGTAGAGCGCTTCGCCGCCGATCACGAATACCGGGTCCTCCCGGACCGCAAGCGAGAGCGCTTCTTCGAGCGAATGCGCCACCGATGCGCCGTCGATCAAAAGTCCGGCCTGGCGGCTTACGACGATGTTCTGTCGGTTTGGCAACGGTTTGCCGATCGACTCCCAGGTCTTGCGACCCATGATCACCGTGTGACCGGAAGTAAGCGTCCGAAAATGTTTCAGGTCTTCCGGCAGGTGCCACGGCAGGCTGTTACGGGCACCGATGACGCTGTTTCTCGCCACCGCTGCGATCAGCGCCACACGGCGCCCGCTGGCGGCCGAGCTTGGCGATGCGGCGGGGGCTGGTGTATCGTGCACGCGTGACTCGCAGGTTGTGGCGCCCTCTCGCGCCGTCCAACTCGATTATAGCGGGCCGCTGCTGATACCCGCCTTTCGTGTACTACCCGCGTTCATTCCTCAAGTTCATCCTGCTCGGCTTCCTGCTGGTCAGCCTGCCCCTGCTCTACGCGCTGGTGGAGTTGATCGTCAGTCTC
>DATNNK010000235.1:0-6733 GCA_035601875.1 Casimicrobiaceae bacterium
ACTGCTTGACCATCGGGCCGCCCTGCGCGTCCATGCCGCCGTACATGATGACGTCGGGGTTCTTGGCCTTGATCTTGGTCAGGATCGCCTTGAAGTCGGTCGCCTTGTCGTTGGTGAACTCGTGCGCGACGATGGTCCCGCCTGCCGCCTTCGCGGCCTTCTCGGTCTTGCCGCCGACGTTCATCGCCATCGGCGTCAGCTTGCCGTCCTTCACCTGATAGAGGGTAATCGCCCCGTTCTTGGTGTCGCCATGCTCGTCGAATTCGATCTTGGCCGTGACCCCGTCGTAGGAGATCTTGGCGAGCTCCGGCAGGTACTTGGCCGGATCGGTCGAGTTGGCCTTTTGCATGGCGGCGATCAGGGTCATGGCGGCGTCGTAGGAATACGGTGCGTAGACCTGGATTGGACCGTACTTGCCGGTGAACCGGGTCACGAAGTCCTTGGCGTTGGCCATGTTCTCCGGCGGCACACCGGCCTGGGTGCAGTACTGGCCTTCGGCGGCGCCGCCGGCGAGCTTGGGCCATTCCGCCGAGCACACGCCGTCACCGGCGATGTACTTGGCCTTGATGCCGAGCTCCTTCATCTGCTTGACCATCGGGCCGCCCTGCGCGTCCATCCCCCCGTACATGATGATGTCGGGGCTCTTGGCCTTGATTTTGGTCAGAATCGCCTTGAAGTCGGTCGCCTTGTCGTTGGTGAACTCGTGCGCGACGATGGTCCCGCCTGCCGCCTTCGCGGCCTTCTCGGTCTCTTCGGCAAGGCCCGCGCCGTATGCGGTCTTGTCGTCGATGATGGCGATCTTCTTGGCGCCGAGCGTGGTGACGGCTTCCTTGCCGATCACGCTTCCCTGCTGCACGTCGTTGGCCATGACCCGGAACGCGGTCTTGAATCCTTGCAGCGTGTACTTCGGATTGGTGGCCGACGGCGAGATTTGCGGAATGCCCGCGTCGCTATAGAGCTTCGAGGCGGGAATCGTCGTGCCCGAATTCAGATGGCCGACCACGCCGGCGACCTTGGCATCGACCAGCTTCTGCGCCACGGTCGTGCCTTGCTTGGGATCCGCCTGGTCGTCCTCCGCGATCAGCTCGAACTTGATCTTCTTGCCGTCGATGACCATGTTCTTGGCGTTGGCGTCATCGATCGCCAAGCGGGCGCCGTTCTCGTTATCCTTGCCCAAGTGCGCCTGCGGGCCCGTGGTTGGCCCGACGTGGCCGATCTTGACTGTGGCCTCGGGCATTGCCGGTGCTGCCGCGGTTGCCGGCGCTTCTGCTTTCTTCGGCTCCTCTTTACCGCAGCCGTAAGCGGTCACCAACGCTGCGGCGACAAAGGTCAAACCGAGCGAGCGGTTGAGTCTCATGAATTTCCTCCGGAAATGGGTAATGACAGAAAAAGGACGCAACAGAAGATTATTGCTGTCGCGGCTAGGACTGTCAATTGCTACATTCGGCTGTCCGGGACGATACTGGCTTCGTAGGCGCGGATGGACCGGGTCTGAACGCGTGGCACGCTTGATGAAGCATTGGGTCACCGGCGCCGTTAGAGAGAGGTGCGCCAGCCGGCTTCGCAGCGCAGTCGAGGATCGCTTCGTCGGGGAAAGGGGGGTATCGAGCCGCGAACGCCGCATTTCGTCGGCTTGCTCTTGTCCGGCGGGTTGGGTGCGGCCTAGACTCGCGCCTTTCTGAATCCGGGCGGCGGGTGGGCCGCATCTAAGGCTCGAACGCGGGCGCGGATGAGGGTCGAGTGTGTCGCCGCGGGCAGCGCCGGCGCGCCCGCGAGGAATTCTGGGGGTTACTTGGTTATGGCAAGCTGGTCCAAAGGCCGCGTCGTCGGCATTATCGTTACCCTCGCGGCCGTTGCCGCGCTCGCGGTCGGCATCGGACTGCGGATGAGCAAGCGGGCTGCGGCGGAAACGCCTGGTGCAGGCGGGCAAGCGGTGACGCTCGAATTCGCAGCCGACGATGTTGCGACCGTCGAGGCCAGAGCGCTTTCGCGGTGGCTGCCTGTCTCGGGCACGCTGCAGCCGGTCAATCAGACCACGGTCAAGGCCAAGGTCTCCGGCGAGATCCGCCAGGTCATGGTGCGCGAGGGCGAAGCGGTCAAGGCAGGTCAGGTACTCGCCCGCTTTGACACCTCCGATCTCGATGCCAAGCTGAACGACCGCGCCGGCGCACTCGAGTCCAGCCGCGCCCAGCTCGCGTTGGCGCAAAAAACGCACGCGCAGAATCTTTTGCTGCTGAAGCAGAACTTCATCTCGCAGACTGCATACGACAGCGCGGAAAGCAATCTGTCGGTGAATCAGGGCGCGCTCAAGTCCCTCGAGGCACAGGCTCAGTTGGCGAAAAATGCCTTGCGCGACGCAGTCGTGATCACGACACTCGCCGGTACCGTCGCCAAGCGCCACATACAGCCGGGCGAGAAGGTCAATTTCGACTCGCCATTGTTCACCGTCGTCGATCTCGTCCGGATGGAGCTCCAGGCGATGGTGCCGGCCAACGACATTCCGGAAATCGCCATCGGCATGCCAGTCGAGTTGGCGATCGAAGGATTTGGCGAGCGACGATTCAAGGGGGAGGTCGAGCGCATCAATCCCATGACCGAAGCGGGCACGCGCGCGATTCTGGTGTTCGTCCAGATACCCAACCCCGACGCGGTGCTGCGCGGCGGCATGTTCGCCACCGGGCGCATCCGGCTGGCCGCGGGGAAACCGGTGCCGACCCTGCCCGACACGGCGATCCGCAGCGAAGCCGGACAGAATTTTGTGTGGGCGATCGACAACGGCAAACTTCTGCGAAGGATCGTCGTCATCGGCAAGCGCGACGAGGCCGCCGGCAGGACCGAGCTCAAGACGTCCCTGCCGGCGGACATGCTCATCCTCGCATCCCGTTTCGACAACTTGAAAGATGGCGCGCCGGCGATCGTCCGCGCTCCCTCGCGCGAAAAAGAAAAGGCCGCGGCGGCGACCTGACGCTGTCCGGGACCGCAAGGAGACTACGCGATGTGGATCACCCGAGTATCGATCAACAATCCCGTGTTTGCGACCATGGTGATGATCGGCATCGCGGTGCTCGGGATCTTCGCCTACAACCGTCTGCGGGTCGAGCAGATGCCGGATGTGAGCCTTCCTTTTGTGCTCGTGCTTACGACCTACCCCGGCGCCTCACCCGAGGTCGTCGAGGCGGACGTCACCAAGCCTCTCGAGTATGCGATCAACACGGTCGCCGGCGTGAAGCTGATTCGGTCCAATTCACGCGAAGGGCGCAGCGAAGTCTTTGCCGAATTCCGGATAAGCACGGAAATGATGCGCGCGGTGCAGGACGTCCGCGACAAGATCGCACAGGTGAGGCCAACTTTCCCGCGCGACGTGAAGGACCCGCTGGTCATCCGCGCCGATCAGGAAAATACGCAGCCGGTGGTGTCGATCGCGGTGCTGTCCAAGACCGTCGGGCTGCGTGACTTAAGCTCGCTGACCGACCAGACCATCGTCAAGGGGCTCGAGAACGTCCCCGGCGTGGCGCGAATCGATATTAACGGGCGCGTGACCCGGCAGATTCTGGTCGAGATCAAGCCGCAAGCGCTCACCGCGCTGGGCTTAAGCGTCGATCAGGTCGTCAACGCCATTCGCGCCGCCAACCAGGACGTGCCGGCCGGCCGCATCACGCGAGGTGCGACCGACTCGATCGTCCGGGTCGAAGGCAAGATCAAGGACCCGATGCAGTTCGGACGGATCATCGTCGCGCAGCAGGGCGGCGCGCCGATCTACCTGACCCAGGTCGCGGCCGTCATCGACGGGGAGAAAGAGCAGGATTCGATCTCGCGCATCAACGGCCGCCCGGCGATCACGCTCGATCTTCAAAAAGCGCAGGACGCGAATATCGTCGACACCGGGCGTGGCGTCACCGAGGCGGTCGCGCTCCTCAAGCAGCGCCTGCCCTCCGAGGTCGAGCTGCGGGTGGTCAATTCGGCCGCGGATTCGGTGGAGCGCAGCGTTAATCGCGTCAAGGAAACGATCGTCGAAGGCGCGATGCTCACGGTACTGATCGTGTTTCTGTTCCTGCATAGCTGGCGCAGCACGATCATCACCGGGCTCACGCTGCCGATCGCGGTGATCGCGACCTTTATTGCGCTTTACGCGTTCGGCTTCACCCTCAATTTTCTGACCTTGATGGCCTTGAGCCTTTGCATCGGGCTCCTGATCGACGACGCGATCGTTGTGCGCGAGAACATCGTGCGCCACCTGGGTCTCGGCAAAACGCACGAGACGGCGGCACGCGAGGGCACCGACGAGATCGGCCTGGCGGTGATGGCGACGACGTTTGCTATCGTCGCGGTGTTCGTTCCGATCGCATTCATGAGCGGCATCATCGGCCGCTTTTTCTTCCAGTTCGGCCTGACGGTCGCGGTGGCCGTATTGGTCTCGCTGTTCGTGAGCTTCACCCTCGATCCCATGCTTTCATCGGTCTGGCATGATCCCCCGGGGTCGCGCTTTTCGCGCCTGCCGTGGCTCGGCGGCTTCATGGAAGGCGTCGAGCGGGGCATCGATTGGATCCATCGGGTCTATGGACGGATCCTCGAATGGGCGCTATTGCATCGGATCAAGGTGATCCTTATCGCGCTGGTGAGTTTCTTCGCCAGTTTTCTGGTCGTGCCGCTGGTCGGCACCGAATTCATACCCGAGACCGACCAGGGCTTTCTGTCGCTGCGCCTGAACACGCCGGTGGGATCGAGCCTCGAATACACCGACGGCAAGGTGCGACAAGTCGAAGAAGTGCTCAAAGGAATTCCCGAGGTTGCGCTGGCAATCACTACCATCGGCACCGAGGATGGCCACAACTACGCACGGGTCAACCTCAAGCTGACCGACCTCGCCGACCGCAGCCGCTCGCAGAAAGAGGTCGAGCGTGCGATCCGCACCGCGCTTAAACCCGTTCCCGGCGTCGAGCTCAGCTTTGGCTTCGATCGCGCGGTATGGGTGAATCTGCTCGGCCCGGACCCCGCGACGCTGACTGCGTTGATCAACGACTTTGCACTGAAGGTTGGCAAGGTTCCCGGCATCGCCGACATGGAAACGTCGGAAAAGGCCGCCAATCCCGCACTATCGATTCGCCTCAACAACGACGCCGCGTCCGATCTCGGCATTTCCGTGCGGCAGGTCGGCGCTACCGTGCGACCGCTGCTTGCCGGAGACACGGTGACTTACTGGCTCGCCCCCGACGGGCAGAACTACGAGGTCAACGTGCAGTTGTCGAAGGACCGGCGGCAGCTCACGTCGGACCTGGGCAATCTGTACCTGACCAGCAACCGCGTCGGACCCGAAGGCAATCCGCGGATGGTGCCGCTGCGGCAGGTCGCCGAAATCGTCGAAACGACCAGCCCGCAGATCATCAAGCGCCAGGATCTTCAGCGGCGCGTTGCGCTTTACGCCAATACTGAGCGGCGGCCTTCGGGCGACGTCAATGCCGACGTGGCCCGCATCATCACGGAGACGACCCCGACGCTGCCTCCCGGATATCGCTTCGACGTCGGCGGCCAGGCGAACGACATGCAAGAGGCGTTCCAGGCGGCGCTCGCGGCGCTCGGCCTCGCGGTCATTTTCATCTATCTGATTCTCGCGTCGCAATTCGCGAGCTTCACGCAGCCGCTGGCGATCATGGCGTCGCTGCCGTTTTCGCTGATCGGCGTATTTCTCGCGCTGCTGCTGACCGGAACGACGCTGAATCTGTTTTCGATTATCGGCTTCATCATGCTCATGGGGCTGGTGACCAAGAACGCGATCCTGCTCGTCGATTTCGCGAACCGCGCGCGGCGCGGCGGGCAAAGCCTGCACGACGCGCTTTTGCGCGCGGGCCAGGTTCGCTTGCGGCCCATCCTGATGACCACCGCGGCAATGATCGGCGGCATGACGCCGCTGGCGCTGGGGCTGGGGGAAGGCGGCGAAACGCAAGCACCGATGGGCCGTGCAATCATCGGTGGCGTGATCACGTCGACGCTTCTGACGCTGGTCGTCGTTCCGGTGATTTATACCTATCTGGACGGCTGGGCCGAACGGCGAAAAGCGCGGCGCGCTGCACGTCGCTCCACCGCCGCGGCGGAGCCTGCGCCCGGCGATTGACGTGCGATAATGCAATGTCCGGCTAGAATCAATAATTGCAAGCCGAATCGCGGGCCTCAGCACAAACCGGGCGGGGCCTCAAGCACGAGTTGCGCGGACGCGCCGACCGGCCACGAGGCAGGCGGAACGGCCGGGAATGCGTGCTGGTCTTGCGACTACCTTACGCGACGGTGGTCCCGGCCCGACGCAAGTTGTTGTTCGGCGCGATCACGAGGCAGGGATGGACTTCGAGCAAGCACGTTTCAACATGGTGGAGCAGCAGATACGCACCTGGGAGGTTCTTGACCAGGAGGTGCTCGACCTGCTATTCGAGGTGCGGCGCGAAGACTTCGTTCCGCTCGCCTATCGCTCGCTCGCGTTTGCGGATCTTGAAATCCCGATCGGCGAAGGCGAGCGGATGTGGACGCCGAAGATGGAAGCGCGCGTGCTGCAGGAGCTCGACCTCAAGGCGAACGAGGCGGCGTTGGAGATCGGCACCGGAAGCGGTTACCTGACCGCGCTTCTCGCGCGTAGCTGTGGCGTGGTCACCAGCGTCGATATCCATGAAAGATTCGTTGTCGAGGCGCGATCGAAGCTCGCGCGTGCGGGCATAGGCAACGTCAAACTGGCGGTCGGAGACGGCGC
>DATNNK010000236.1:0-4530 GCA_035601875.1 Casimicrobiaceae bacterium
GGTAACAGCAAAGTCGGAACTTTGTCGTTTGATAAAGGTGGCAAGCAAGATAAATAAGCCAAGCGCAAGCGGTATCCAGGCGAAGCTACTCCAAGTTCCATTGTCCAGAAACCAGGCGATTGGCAACAACACCACAGCCGTAAAAAGCACAGGTCCCATGAAGAGAAGCCAGTGGAGGCGCGTGCGATAAACCACCTGTTCTCCTGCAAGAAGGTTGCCATCAATGTAGCTCATCGTCCGCCCGCGGTCATTGGTCTCGCAGCCTTTAACTATACCGGAGCGATGATAAGCGCGGGGGCGAGCGCGAAGCATCTGGAGCCGGGCGCCCTTGCACTTCGCACTTCGAATCTACCAATAAAGTAGTTCTCCTCAGCAACTCGTACGTCGTCGTCGCACTTCGAATTTCGGACCAAGGACGACGCACCCTTGCCACGTACCAAGGACTTGGATCGAGCGACTGCATGTAAGGGCTGAGGTGAAGTGGTTCCGACTCGCCGTGGATGGTCAGGTCGAGCGCCGCAGTGGTCTTGAGATCGATCACGAGCTCGAACCTCGTCGGATGCATCGATCGGCACGTCGCAGAGGTTGGTCCTCTTCAGAATCCGATCGACATAGCTCGGCGTGCGCACGAACATCTCGTTGATACTCGCCTCTGGCAAGCTACTTGCACTCCAGAAGGCTTATATGTCGATTCGCGCGGCGCAAGCAGGATAAGTGCCGTCCGGCGTCACCGAGCGACGAGAATTGCGCTCGGGACCCGAGGTGAGGAGAACGAATTCATGAAGACGGCAGTCGTGCTCGGCAAAGGGGTCGCGTCAATGGGGCTGTACGCTAGGCACGTGCGGCCGTGCTTCGTCGCCTAGCGGGATCCCCAATGGCGCCCTTGGCTTGGATCCGTTCGCACGCGATGAGCGAAACAACGCAGATGTTGAATCGGCTCAATCTCGGCACCAAATTCACGCTGTTGCTGGCGCTTGTGTTTCTCACAGGCATGGGCCTTAGCTGGATCGCGCTATCCGAGGCGCTGCAAAGCAAGGCCGAGCGCGAAGTTGTTTCAAAAGCGCAGATCCTCCTGAAGACGATGAACTCGGTGCGTCTGTACACGACCGAGAATGTCAACAAGCACATCAAGCCGCTCCTTGACCCGAAAGGCGCGTTCATCAGCGAGACGGTGCCGGGGTACTCCGCGCGCGAAGTTTTCGAGTTCTTCCGCAGTGGCGACGAATACCAGGACTTCCTGTACAAGGAGGCCACGCTCAATCCGACCAACCCGCGCAATAAGGCCGATAGTTTCGAGAGCGCCCTGGTCAAGAACTTCCGCGAAGACCCGAAACTGCCAGAGCAGACCGGTTTCCGCGAGGTTGGCGATCGAAACGTGTTTTTCACGGCGCGACCGATCCGCATCAAGTCGGAAAGCTGTCTCGAGTGCCACAGCACTCCCGAGGCCGCACCCGCGGGCATGATCAAGTCGTACGGCGCGCAAAACGGCTTCGGCTGGCACATGGATGAAGTGGTCGGCTCGCAGATCATCTATGTGCCCGCGACAGCAGTGTATTCGAGTGGCCAACGCAGCGCAGCGCTGGTGACCGGGATTTTTGTCGGCATCTTCGCTCTCGCCGCACTGATGATCAACGTGTTTTTCCGCCGCGTCGTGGTCCGCCCGTTGGGTGTTCTCGCGAACGCCACCCAGGCGTTGAGCCGCGGCACCCTCAGCGGCACAGAGCCCAATGCGACCTCGCCCAAACGAAGCAAACCACAGGAAAACATCGTGCATGGCGACGAGATCGGCCAGCTCGCGGAGCACTTCAACTTCATGAGACGGGAAGTCTATTCGCGCGAAGAGCGGTTGCGCGTGGCGCGCGCCGATGTGGCGCGCAGCGAAGCGCATTTCCGATCGCTCATCGAATATGCTTCCGACGCGGTGATGGTGCTGGACGCGAGCCTCTCGGTACGCTATGCGAGTCCGTCGTTGCAGCGCGTGCTCGGCTTCGCGCCGGAACAGGTGGTCGGCAAGTCGCCCGTGTGGTGCGTCAACGAGCGCGATGCGGCTTCCGTGAATCGGGCGCTTGAAGCAACCGCGGCCAAGCCGGGCGTGGGGCCGACTTTCGAATTCTGCTGTTTCGGCGACGGTGCGCCGAAATACCTCGAGGCCACGGCAGTCAACATGCTCGACAACCCGGCGGTAGAAGGCATCGTCGTGAACATGCGCGATGTTACGGAACGGCGGAACACCGAGGAGCTCATGCGCGAGAAGATTCGTGCGGAACAGGCCAGCAAACTGAAAAGCCAGTTTCTGGCGAACATGAGCCACGAAATTCGAACACCGATGAACGGCATCCTCGGCATGACCGAGCTCTTGCTCGACACCGAACTCGGGGAGAAGCCGCGACGCTTCGCCGAGACGATCCATCGTTCGGGCGAAGCGCTGCTCGGGATCATCAATGACATCCTGGACTTTTCCAAGATCGAGGCCGGGAAGCTGGAACTGGAATGCATCGCGTTCGATCTGCACGACGTCGTGCAGGATGTGGCGGAGATCATGGCCGAGCGTGCCCACAACAAGGGGCTGGAACTTGCGTGCCACATTCATTCCGACGTTCCAGCGCGCATTAACGGTGACCCCGGCCGGCTGCGTCAGGTACTGAACAATCTGGTAAGCAACGCCGTCAAGTTTACCGAGCATGGCGAAGTCGTTGTGGAGGTCAAGCGCATGCACGAAGTCGGTGCGGAGGTCGAAACGCGAGGCTGCACGCTGGAATTCCTGGTGACCGATACGGGGATCGGCATCGCCGCCGAAAAAGCAAAGTCGCTGTTCAAGTCGTTTACCCAGGCTGACAGCTCGACGACGCGAAAGTATGGCGGCACCGGCCTCGGGCTCGCGATCTCGAAACAGCTGGTTGAAATGATGGGCGGACAAATCGGCTTGCGCACCGAGTCTGGCGCGGGGTCGTGCTTTCACTTCACGATGCGCACCAGCGTCGCTGATGGTGGCGTGCCGTCGGCAGCCTCGGCCCGCGGAGAGCTGAACGGGTTGCGCCTGCTGATCGTGGAGGACAACCCCACGAATCGTCTGATCTTGCACAATCAGGTGATCGACTGGGGCATGGACAACGGCAGCGCCGAGGACGGTGCGCAGGCCCTTGACCTGCTACGTAGCGCGGCCGCCAGCGCAGCGCCCTACGACGTGGCCGTGATCGACATGAAGCTGCCCGACATGAACGGTGTCGAGTTGGCGCGCGAGATCAAATCCGACCCGGCAATCGCCGGAGCGCGCCTCATCATGCTGAGCTCGACCATGTCCCCGGGCGAAGTCGCATCGGCGAAGCAGGCCGGGATCCTCACCTATCTCAGCAAGCCAGTGCGGCAGGCGGACTTGCGTCGCGCCATCGAGGACGCCGTGGGCGTCTCGCCAAGGACCGGAATTCCCGCGGTCGTGAAGACCGAGAAACGCCGCATCGATGCGCGCGTGCTTCTGGCCGAAGACAATGCCGTGAATCAGGAGGTGGCACTGGCCATGCTGAAAGGCTTTGGTTGCGACGTCGAAGTGGCGAACAACGGGCGTGAAGCCGTTGCCGCCGTGTACCGCGCCCGATTCGATCTCATTTTGATGGACTGCCAGATGCCCGAGATGGACGGTTTCGAGGCGACCCGCATCCTGCGCAAGCTCGAGGCGGCGCGCGCGACCAGCGCGCCGCGCATTCCGATCATCGCGCTTACCGCCAACGCGATGGGAGGCGACCGCGAACGCTGCCTCGCTGCGGGAATGGACGATTATCTCGCCAAGCCGTTCAAGCTGGACCGCGTGTGGGATCTTCTGACGAATTGGATTAAGCGCGCGAGCCCTCGTTCGCCGGAGTTGAATGGCGCCCAGTCCGAAGCGCCTCCGCAAGATGCACCTGACGTCAAGAGCAGGCGCCAGCAACGGGCGCCGATAGGATTGGTGCGAAATCTGGAGACGATGCCTGCCGTGCCCGGCGCAGCCATGAGCGCACCCGCCATCGATGTGAGGGCTCTCGACAACATACGCAAATTGCAGCAGCCCGGCGCTTCCGATCTGCTGGAAAGAATCGTTGCTCTCTATCTCCACGACGTTCCCAAGCTCGTTCAGTCGATGCGCGAAGCGATTGCCACGGGAGACGGCATCGTGCTGCAACGCGCCGCACACACGCTCAAGTCCAGCAGCGCCACGCTGGGTGCGCTCCAGCTTGCCAAATTGTGCAATGAGATGGAAGTCCAGGCGCGCGACAAACACCTTGTCGATGCCGGGCAATGGATCAGCCGGATCGAATGCGAGTCCGCACGTGTATGCGCCTTACTTCCGCGTGAAAGCACTCTGGCGTGATCGGCGCCTGTCGGCCAACGACTCTCGACTATGAGTACTTCCGACCAAAAGCAGCTCGTACTGGTCGTCGACGACGAGGCCATCATGCGCCTGCTCGCGCGCACAACACTCGAGCAGGCCGGGTTCGCCGTCGAGGAAGCGGACGACGGCCAAGCCGGCTTGGCAGCGTTCGAGCGACTGCAGCCGGA
>DATNNK010000237.1:0-4549 GCA_035601875.1 Casimicrobiaceae bacterium
ATGCTGGATTTGCCAGCAGAAACGCCTATTTCAGATAAAACTATATCTAAATCAATAAGTTAATTGGCGGAGAGAGAGGGATTCGAACCCTCGATACACTTTTTGGGCGTATGCTCCCTTAGCAGGGGAGTGCCTTCGACCACTCGGCCATCTCTCCGGTCAAGCGCGCGATTGTACCTTTCTCGCGCCGTCAAACAAATTCCTTCGCGAAATCCGTGGCTTACAGCCATCTGGTGCGAACTCACGCGCAACTTTGCCGGCGCTGTGCGGATAGCGCTCAACATTGGTAAACGTTCCTTTCGTCACGCCACCTTGGGCGCTTGCTCGAGCTCGAAGGCGCGATGCAGCACTCGCACCGCCAGCTCCAGATATTTTTCGTCGATCACCACCGAGGTCTTGATCTCCGACGTGGAGATCATCTGGATGTTGATGCCCTCCTCGGCCAGACTCTTGAACATCTTGGCTGCGATGCCGACATGCGAGCGCATGCCGATGCCGACCAGCGAAACCTTGCAGATCTTATTGTCGCCGATGATTTCCCTCGCCGCGAAACCGATATTTTTCTCGTGTTCGAGAACGTCGAGCGCTTTTTGATATTCGCCGCGATTGACGGTGAAAGAGAAATCGGTATGGCCCGAAGCGCCGATATTTTGCACGATCATGTCGACATCGACATTGGCCGCGGCGATCGGGCCGAGAATGGCGTACGCGATGCCGGGGCGATCTTCGACTCCCATCAGCGAAATCTTGGCTTCATCGCGATTAAATGCAATGCCCGATATGATGGCCTGCTCCATGGTGTCGTCTTCCTCGAACGTAATCAATGTGCCGTTTGACGTGCTGTCGGGATCTTCGAATGACGACAGCACGCGCAATTTGACCTTGTACTTGCCCGCGAACTCCACCGAGCGGATCTGAAGTACCTTCGATCCCAGGCTCGCCATCTCCAGCATTTCCTCGAAGGTGATTCGGTCCAGCCGTCGCGCCTCAGGAACGACGCGCGGATCCGCCGTATAGACGCCGTCGACATCAGTGTAGATCTGACATTCATCGGCCGACAGCGCCGCGGCGAGCGCAACACCGGAAGTATCGGAACCGCCGCGCCCCAGCGTGGTGATGTTGCCATCGCCGTCGACGCCCTGGAACCCGGCGACGATGACGACCGTGCCCTCGGCAAGGTCGGCGCGTATTCGCTCTTCGTCGATCTTGAGGATCCGCGCCTTGGTGAATGCGCTGTCGGTGAGAACCCGAACCTGGCCGCCGGTGTAGCTCCTGGCTTTCACGCCGAGATGATGCAACGCGATAGCCAGCAAGCCGATGGTCACCTGTTCGCCGGTGGCCGCGACAACGTCGAGCTCGCGCGGGTCAGGATTGGGCGATAAGTCCTTGGCCAGCGCGAGCAGACGATTGGTTTCGCCGCTCATCGCGGACGGAACGACGACGAGCTGATGTCCGTCGCGGCGGAATCTGGCCACGCGCCGGGCGACGTTGCGGATGCGCTCGGTACTGCCAACGGACGTGCCCCCATACTTCTGAACGATCAGGCCCATGGACGATAGCTGGGGCGTGTTACAGCAGGCTCAGGAAGCAGACACGGGGAGTCAGAGCGAACGAAACGCCAAGGTGGCATTGGTGCCGCCGAAGCCGAAGGAATTGGACAGCGCGGCGCGGATTGTCATGTCGCGCGCGATGTTTGGAACAAAATCGAGATCGCATTTGGGATCGCGATGGAAAAGGTTCGCCGTCGGCGGCGCGATCTGATCGCGTATCGCAAGCACCGTGAAGACCGCCTCGATGCCGCCTGCGGCGCCAAGCAGATGTCCGGTCATGGACTTGGTCGACGAGACCGCGAGCCTCGCCGCGTGATCGCTGAAGCAGCGCTTGACCGCGACGCATTCGGCAATGTCACCGATCTGCGTCGACGTGCCGTGGGCATTGATATAGTCGATATCCGTTGCGTTGAGACCGCCGTTCTTCAGCGCGTTGGCCATGCTGCGCGCGGCGCCCGCTCCGTCCTCCGGCGGTGCGGTGATGTGGCAGGCGTCTGCCGACATACCGTATCCGGCCAGCTCGCAGTAGACGCGGACTCCGCGTGCCTTGGCATGATCGAGCTCTTCAAGGACAAGCACCCCCGCCCCCTCGCCCAGCACAAATCCATCGCGGTCGACGTCCCACGGACGACTCGCGGTCGCGGGATCGTCATTGCGGTGCGACAGTGCACGGGCGGCGCAGAAGCCGCCGACGCCGAGCGGACTGATGGTCGCTTCCGCACCACCGGCGATCATGATGTCGGCGTCGCCATACTCAATGATTCGCGACGCCTCGCCGAGGCTGTGATTGGCGGTCGAGCAGGCGCTGACCGTCGCCAGATTCGGGCCCTTGAAGCCATACTGAATCGATACCAAGCCGGCGATCATGTTGATAATCGACCCGGGAACGAAGAACGGTGAAATCTTGCGCAAACCGCCTTGCACATACGCGCGGTGCGTATCCTCGATCATCGGCAAGCCACCGATGCCCGAGCCGACGCAGACTCCGATGCGCTCGTGATCACCCGTGTAGCCCTCGAGGCCCGCGTCGCGAACCGCTTCCATGGTCGCGACCTGTCCATAATGCACGAAGGTGTCGTAGCGGCGCGCGTCCTTGCCGGAGAGATATTGGGTGACGTCGAAGCCCTTGACCTCACCGGCGATACGCGACGGAAAGCCGCTCGCGTCGAAGCGCGTAATGATGGCAATGCCGGAGCGCGCGGCGAGTATGTTCGCCCACGAGGCGGAAACGCCGATCCCAACCGGAGACACGATGCCCATTCCGGTTACGACGACGCGGCGTCTGGACATGGTGTTTGCCACCAGGGCTGGCTAAGAAGCGGCCGCTTTTCCGTCCTGCCGACGGCGGGTTGCCGGCAGCCAGCTAGGTTGACAACGGCCGGAACCGGAAGCGGGACAAAGGCGGGCGGGCGACGTTATTTCTTGAGATGCGAGCCGACGTAGTCGATTGCCTGCTGCACAGTGGTGATCTTCTCGGCGTCCTCGTCGGGAATCTCGGTCTCGAACTCTTCTTCGAGCGCCATGACGAGCTCGACCGTGTCCAAGGAATCCGCACCGAGGTCGTCGACGAACGACGATTCGTTCTTGATTTCGGCCTCGTTCACGCCCAGCTGCTCGGCGACGATCTTCTTGACTCGTTGCTCTACGTTTTCCATGCTTCTCCCCCCCTTGCGGGATGTGAACGTTCAAAAGCGGCTGATTTTACCAGAACGGGTGCTTTTGCCCAAAGTCGCGGCTTAAGTTCGCTGATCGCACTGGCTCGCAAGACGCGGTTCCTTTTTCGCTATTGCATATACATACCGCCGTTGACATGCAGTGTCGCGCCGGTGATATATGCGGCCCCGGGAGAGGCGAGAAATGCGACGGCGTGCGCCACGTCCTGAGGCGACCCAAGGCGCCCCAGCGGGATATGCTCGATCAATTTCGCACGCTGCGCCTGGTCCAGCGAGCGCGTCATGTCGGTGTCGATGAAGCCAGGGGCAACGCAGTTCACCGTAATCTCGCGACTGCCGACTTCCTGGGCCAGTGACTTTGTAAAGCCGATGAGAGCCGCCTTAGCCGCCGCGTAGTTGGTTTGACCCGCATTGCCGCTCACGCCGACGACCGAGCCGATGTTGATGATGCGGCCGTGCCGAGCCTTCATCATGCCGCGCAAGACGGCCTTAGACAATCGGTACGCTGATTTGAGGTTGGTATCCAGGATCTCGTCCCATTCGTCGTCCTTCATGCGCACCAGCAGGTTGTCGCGGGTGATGCCGGCGTTGTTGACCAGAATCGTTATTTCGCCCAAACGCGCCTGGATATCGGCGATCGTCTCGCTGACGGATTTGGGGTCGGTGACATCGAGCTTCATGCCCTGCCCCCCACCCTGTGCGGCTTGCAGGAACGCTGCGATGCTGGCCGCGCCTTCGTCGGAGGTCGCGGTGCCAACGACGGTTGCGCCGTCGCGCGCCAGGGTTTCTGCGATTGCCTTGCCGATACCGCGCGTCGCGCCGGTGACCAGTGCCACGCTACCGTCGAGCATCGCCACTCCTAGTTACGGTCCACTTGATGCGGTTGCGACGATGGCGGCCGCAATCGCGTTTGCGTCATTGAGCGGTAATGCTTCGACGCCGGGCGCGATGCGCCGGGCGAGGCCGGTGAGTACGGCGCCGGGTCCGCTCTCGATGACATGGGTCACGCCCTGCGCCACGAACGCCTGCATGGTCTCGACCCAGCGAACGGGACTCGCTGCCTGTCGGGCAAGCGCCGCACGAACAGCCTCCGGAGTCGCGGCTCGCGCTACATCGACATTGTGCAGGACCGCGACATTGGCAACGCGCACAGGCACCTCGGCGAGATAGGCGGTCAACTTTTCCGCCGCCGGTTGCAGGAGCTTGCTGTGAAAGGGCGCACTGACCGGCAACAGCAGTCCGCGCTTGGCGCCTCTCGCCTTGGCAGCAACGATCGCGCGCTCGACGGCCTCCTTGTGGCCCGCGATCACGACCTGACCGGGGGCG
>DATNNK010000238.1:0-9659 GCA_035601875.1 Casimicrobiaceae bacterium
CACCGAAACACAGTACCGTAGGGGGTCCGAAAGTCCGCACCAAACCACGTCGACACTGACCATGCACGAGTCAGGTTTGGTCTCGTCGTCGCAATCAAGTTCTGGCGGCGGATTCTTGGCGGGGGTAATAAGCGCCGCAGACCCAGCTAACACAACGATACCTAAGACGGCTCCAACAAGAAGTGCGCTTGCTGTTCTCATTTGTCTTCCCTTTTTCGCAAGAAAGGCCTCCCACCGCGCAAAATTGTTGACACCTTGGCCCGGGGGATACCCCGAAATCTAGTTCCTCGCAGGCCGCGATTTAGTCATTTACGACCCAAGGATCCAGAGGCGGCACTGCCGGTGAGCCGCTGATATTGACGGTGTACTTGAACTTGCCGGCCTCCGTATTTCTGTCTTTACAAGTGAACCTGCGTCCGTTTGCCTCGACGTGGCACTCAAACTGAGATGCGCCGCTCGCGAAAACAATGCCGTTGCTGGGAAACGTATAGCCGGCGCTGATCATTTGCCAGGTGATATTGGGCGAATTGCCGCGTGCGACTTGTAGCGTCTCGCTATCGACCGAGGCTCTGCAAAAGAGGCCCAGCGAACAGGAAACGGCAACTTGAACATCGCAATTCTGACCCGTGCATCTCAAGGTTTTGCCATCGGGACCGAACGGGCTTGTTGCGCAGCCAAGCAAGCTTGCACAAAAGAGGATGGCAGGAAAAAATGCTTTTGCTGACATTTGAATTCTCCCTAGGGCTGACCGCTTCAGCCACCCCGCAATAATAATCGTCTGTAGGCTACCGCACCATGCCCTTTTGGTATGTGCTCGGATGCCAGCCTGACCCGCCGGAAAGCCGGGTAAGGGCGATTCCAATCGCTTACCGCCCGGCGATCACCATGCCAGCGGCCGCAGCGAACTAGGCGATGGCTCGAATGACCAACTCCATCACGCGCCGGTCGCCCAGGAGCGCGTTATGCCCTACCCCAACGAGCGGCACGTTCTCCGCGCAAGCCAGCTCGGCGCTCGCCTGCGGCGCGACGAGGCTGTCATGGCGGGACCAGATCGACGTAATAGGGACGGGCGGCGGTTTTGTTTCGTCGCGGTTGAGCTCGGCAAGCCACGCGTTGCCGAGACGCATCTGGGCAAGACACCGTCCGACAAGTCCTCTAGCAAACAAGCTGCCGTGATGCGGCGTCCCGATGGTAATGATCCGCTCGATGCGCGCCGGCCCGCGCTGCCGAAGGTATGCCCGCGCGACCAGGCCCCCCATGCTGTGACACACCAGCAAGACGCGAGTCGCGCCGGTGGCGGCGCATACCGATTCGATTTTCGCGCCGAGCTGCTCGGCGAAGTGTTCGATGTCACCATACGGCGGGCCGTAGTTGATGGTGTAGACGGCACCGACCCCCTGTCGCGCAAGATAGCGCCGCATCGTGAACCACACGCCGTCGTTGACCATCACGCCGTGCACGAGAACGATGGGCAGTTGCGCCGGAGCCGGAACGGGATCGCGTATCACCAGCCGATGCAATGCGATCAGCGGCCAGGATATCGCGACGGCCAACACTTCCCCGACGAACAGTCGGACGCTGCCGGCGAAATCGAGTTGCGCGTTCGGCGGCCGCGGCGTGCGCCAGATCCAGCTCAATGCGAACCAGGCGCTCGCCAGCACGGCTACCGGCGCAAGATAGGCGAAAGGTGCGCCGGCGACGAACCACCAGGGTGACGCGCCCTGCGCCACGAAATGGATAGCCCACCTGATATAAGTCGACGTGCCGGCGAACAGCAGCGCGAGCAGGAGAATCGCTGTCATCGCGCTCGATGATACCGTGGCGGCGCGGGACCAACGACACAGGTGATCAGTTCATCCCCTCGCGTAGGTCAATCGAGCCATAAGGCGCGCGCTCTTCGATACGATCGCGACGGCGTACCATGCGCGGGCTGGATGCCCAGACCGCCTCCTCAATCGATCCGAAGCGCGCCGATCGCTGTACCGAGATCGGGAATGAGCCTTACGCCGGGAAGCGACTTGCGCAATCGCCGGGTCATCTCCCCGCCCGCCCAGATGTGGGTCGAGGCGGGCAGATGCCGGCGCAGCTCGGAAAGGCCATCGCCCGCCTGGCGCAAAGCAAACGCGGCAGAAAACGACAGCGCGACAATATGGACCTTGTGCGCAAGCGCGGCGCGCACGATGTCGTCGAGCGGCGTCTGTGTCCCCAGCGATATGCACTGCGCGCCTTCGGGCACCAGCAGAGCCTCCACCATCAACAAGCCGAGCCCGTGCTGCTCTCCGGGAAAAGTGGTGAGCAGAACAGTGGGCGCACCCGACAGACGGGGAAAGGCATTGATCGCGCTACGCAGTGCCGCTTGCAGCAATTCGGTATACAGGTGCTCTTCGAATACCTGCAATTCGCCGCGCATCCACGCTTCACCTACCGCGCGGTTGAGCGTCGCAACGGTCTCGAGCACAAAGCGCTGCAAGCCCTGCCGCATCAACAAATGCGCGAATGCGTGCTGAAGCGCCGGAGCGTTATGACCTCTGACCAGCGCAAGCACGTCGCGCTCCAGCACCGGCGCGGTGGCTTCGCGGCGCGGCCCGGCGCGCGTGTCGGCCAGCACGTTCAATTCGGCAAGCGGCTGATGCATGAGCTTGCCGGGGCGCATGCCGGTGTCCATCAAGCGCTTGATCACCCGCAGTTTGGCAACCTGCTCGGGTGAATACTGGCGCTCGGTGTTATCGTCGCGACCGGGCTTGGGAAAGCCGTAGCGACGCTCCCACACCCGCAGCACGTCTTTGGACAAACCCGTTTCGCGCTCGACGGCGCTAATGTTCAGCAGGATTATGGAGCGATCCACGGCAGAAATTTGTCCAGGGCATTATTGAGCATTACAAACATACGTGACGCTCGGGCCCTTAACGTCGTCATTCCCGCTCATTTTGGTAACTGAGATGGAATCCATTGCATCTCAAGCAAACTTGAATCCCAGCCGAAGCCTGCGCTCCAATGCTTGAATCGGGGACGCGGATGACGGGGGTATGGCGGAAGCGGTGGTCATTCGGCAATTCCAGTAATTGACAGCGGCTTATCATCAAGTTATTTTAGGATTTAGTCTCCGGGTTGTCCATGACACGAATTGCTTTCGACGTAATTTGTCCAACCAACGAAGTTGCGCTCTGGACCTGAGCGCCACGCTGGCCGTTACGCCCGCGCTTCCGAAAAGTTGAAGCGCGTTGGGCGCGCTCCGTTAAATCCATCGTTCCTGCCTTGACACGCGGCTATCGTCGCGTCCCGGGCGCGTGAGTCAAATTTGAATCCATCCACCATCATCTTGCGTATGCATAGATCAAGGGCGTCGGCGCAACGCCTAGACTAAATTCTCGGCGGGGAGCGACCCGCCGCTCGCGCCACACCTTCAGGGGAGGAATACGGTGCGCGTCGCGATCATCGGCTCCGGCATCGCCGGCCTGGGATGCGCGTGGCTGCTTCGGCAACAAGGATGTGAGGTCTCGCTTTTCGAGGCCAACGATTACCTGGGAGGCCACACCCATACCGTCGACGTTTTACTCGACGGCGTCAACGCTCCGGTAGATACAGGCTTTCTCGTCTACAACGACCGGACGTATCCGAAGCTTATCGCGCTGTTCAATGAGCTTGGCATTATATCGGCACCCAGTACGATGTCATTTTCGGTACGCAATGACTCGGCGGGCATCGAGTGGGCGGGAACCGACATCGGGTCGCTATTTGCGCAAGCCGGCAGCGCGCTTCGACCGAAATTCTGGCGCATGCTCAGCGACCTGCTGCGCTTCAACCGAGAGACGACAGCGATGCATCTCGAGGACCGTGTCTACGACGTGACGATCGGCGAGTTCCTCGAAGCCGGCGACTATTCGACGCCGTTCCGCGAGTGGTACCTTCTGCCGATGGCGGCGGCGATATGGTCCGTACCGGAGCGGGACGTTCTCGACTTTCGGCTGCCGACGTTTATACGCTTCTGTCACCATCATGGCCTGCTGCAGCTTTCAGGACGGCCGCAGTGGCGCACCGTAGTTGGGGGCGCGCGAACTTATGTGGACAGGATCGCCGCCGATCTTTCCGACGTTCGCCTTTCGACCCCCGTGCGTCGGGTGCGGCGCCGGCGCGATAGCGTCGAGGTCAGCACCGATTTGGTTCACGGCGAGCGATTCGATCAGGTGGTGCTGGCCTGTCATAGCGAACAGGCGCTCACCTTGCTCGCCGATGCGTCGGGAGAAGAGCGGCAGCTGCTGCAAAGCATTCGCTACCAGGCCAATCGCGTGCTCCTGCATACCGATACCCGCCTCATGCCCAAGCGCCGGCGCGCATGGGCTGCGTGGAACTATCTTGCCCCGGCTGCCATCGCGGCCGGGAAGCCCGTTGCGGTCAGCTACTGGCTTAATCGCCTGCAGCCGCTGCCTTTCCAGACACCCTTGATGGTGACGCTCAATCCGCCGTTCGAACCGCGGCCAGAGACGCAGATCGCCGAATTCGAATACTCGCATCCGATGGTGAAAGGTGTGGCGGAGACCGCGCAGCAGCGGCTTGCCCACTTGCAAGGCGAGCAGCGCACATGGTACGCAGGGGCCTGGATGGGTCACGGATTTCACGAGGACGGACTCGTATCGGCGCACATTGTCGCGGAAGGCATCGCAATGCGATTCGCGACCATCATGAGCGAGCGCGAAGCGGCGTAATGAGGCATGGCCACGTTGGTTTCATCCATTCCGAACCTCGTGCATGGCAAGGTCATGCATCGCCGCCTGCGCCCGGTCGGTAACCAATTCGCTTACGATGCGTTCTCGCTCGCACTGCCCTTGTCTCGGCTCGGCGACCTGCCGCGGTTGGGGCTTGCGCACAATCGGCGGGCGCTGGTGAGTTTTTTCGATCGCGATCACGGCTCACGCGACGGCAGCCCGTTGGAACCGTGGATCCGCGAGCTCCTGGCGGCCGAATCCGTCGTTGCTGAAGGCGAGATTGTCCTTTACGCGTTTCCTCGAATGTTGGGATACGTCTTCAATCCGGTGAGCTTCTGGGTCTGCCACGACCGCGACGGTGCCGTCCGCGCCGTGTTGTGCGAGGTCTGCAATACGTTCGGCGAGCGGCACAATTATTTGCTGGCACATCCGGACGGACGGACGCTTGCCGACGGCGAGTCGTTTCAGAGTCGGAAGGCGTTTCACGTGTCCCCGTTTTGCGAAGTCAAGGGCGATTACACCTTCAGATTCCACTTCGGGCCGGAACGCTGGCTGGCGCGCATCGATTACGACGACGGTGCCGGCGAGGTGCGCAGCGCGCTGCTGGAGACATCGATTTCCGGCGTCGCGGAACCGCTGTCACCGAACGCGGTTCGCGGACTGATCTGGCGCTACCGGTGGTTCACGCTCGGCGTGATCGTGCGGATTCATTGGCAGGCCATCAAGCTGTGGTTGAAACGCGTGCCCTACATTTCCAAGCCACAGCCTCCGCTGCAACGAACGACGCGATGAGCGCACTCGACTCCACCTTCTCGAGCTCCCGCCGAACATCGCTGCCGGCCACGGCGCGCATTCTGTTTACCTTGCTCGAGCGCATGGATTTCGGAGCCTTAACGCTGACCACGCCCGACGGCATCACCCGGCGCTTTGGACCAGGGGGGTCGGTGGGAGCGCTCGACGGCGAAGTCGATCTCACGCTTCGCGATTGGAAGCTGTGTGGCGACGTCCTTACCGGTGGCGACGTCGCATTCGCCGAAGCGTTCATGGATGACAGGTGGGAGACCAGCAATCTCGCCGCGCTGCTGATCCTTATCGCGCTCAACCAGCGAGCTCTGGAGGTCGCCTTCTACGGGCGGTGGTGGCGCCAACTGGTCTTTCGCGCCAAGCACCTGTTACGCAGCAATACCAAGCGCCGGGCGCGCCGCAATGTCGTCGCGCATTACGATCTTGGCAACGACTTCTACGGACTTTGGCTCGACCCGACGATGAGCTATTCGTCGGCGCTGTTCAGCGGTGACATGTCGCGGTCGCTTTCCTCGGCGCAGGAAGCGAAGTACGAGCGCGTTCTGCATCAGCTCGCGCCGAAGGAAGGGGCACACCTGCTGGAGATCGGGTGTGGATGGGGCGGCTTCGCCGAATGCGCAGCGCGAGCCGGACACTACGTGACCGCGGTCAGCCTCTCCGATGCGCAGACGGCATACGCGCGGGAGCGCGTGGCCGGAACGGCTCTGCAGTCGAACGTCGAATTCTGCATAAAGGATTATCGCGATATTGCTGGCCAGTTCGACGGCATCGCATCGATCGAGATGTTCGAGGCCGTGGGCGAACGTTACTGGCCGGCCTATTTTCGCGCGCTGCGGGAAGCGTTGAAACCCGGCGCGCGCGCCTGTATTCAGACCATCACGATTGCCAACGATCGTTTCGAGCAGTATCGGCAGACCAGCGACTTTATCCAGCAATATATTTTCCCCGGCGGCATGCTGGCCTCACCCGAAATGTTCGAGACCCACGTGGAAGCCGCGGGGCTGGAGGTTGACGACGTCCACCGCTTCGGCCAGGATTACGCCGAGACGCTCAAGCGCTGGCTCGCCGCCTTTGCTGCCAACGTCGACAAGGTACGCGCGCAAGACTTTGACCACCGCTTTATTCGCTGCTGGCGCTTTTATCTTGCGTACTGCGCTGCCGGCTTTGCCAGCGGGACCACCGATGTCGCGCAGTACACACTGGTTGCTGCTTAGCGTATTGCTCCTTGCCGCGGTGGGGTGCGACGCCACCGCCGAAACCAACGCGCCGCCTTTACCGGCCGTGGTTACATCGCTTGTGCAGAACCTGGAAGCAAAGGGTGGCGGAGAGCTGACTTTTTTTGGCATGTCGGTCTACAGCGCTTATTTTCACTGTGTCGACCGCTCGCACTGTAGCTGGTCGCCGGAGCTGCCGTTCGCGCTGCAGCTTGTCTATCATCGAAGCCTTGTCGGTGCCATGATCGCCAAGCGTAGCGTCGAGGAAATCGCCAAGCTCGGCTACGGCACGCCGGATCAGCGCGCGCGATGGGGCGCGCTGATGAAGCAGATTTTCCCTGACGTCGTCGACGGCGACTGCATCATCGGCCTCAACCTTCCGCAGTCCGGCGCTCGCTACTACTACAACGGTAATCCGATCGGCGAAATCCAGGACCGCGAGTTCGCCAAGGCGTTTTTCCGTATCTGGCTGGATCCCCGCACATCCGAGCCCGCGTTGCGCAAAAAGCTATTGAGCGAGCAATAGTATGAGCGCGGCGGGCGCTCCGCTCGCCCGCGTTCCGGTATCGACGCTTGCCGCGTATGGCTTGTTCGGCATGCCGCTGGCCATGGCGGCGCTTCCCCTGTACGTGCATCTGCCGAAATTCTACGGCGATCATCTTGGCGTAAACTTGGCGGTGCTCGGCAGTGTGCTGCTGGCGCTGCGCCTCGCGGACGGCGTTGTCGATCCGCTGCTCGGCGTGCTCTCCGACCGCGGCGGCGCACGCAAGCGCTGGCTGTTGCTCGCCGCGCCTTTGCTTGCGGTTGGAATGATCGCCTTATTTACGCCGCTGCCTCGCGCCGAAGCGCCGCTGATCGCGTGGCTGTCGGTTGCGCTCGCGTTCGTCTACGGCGCATTCAGTCTGGCGACGATCAATCATCAGGCGTGGGGTGCAGAGCTCTCCGGCGATCCGGTTGAGCGCACCCGCATCACTGCTGTGCGCGAGGGACTCGCGCTGTGCGGTGTCGTGATTGCCGCGGTGCTGCCGGCTTTTCTCGGCGGCGACGATGGCGGGCTCTCGTCTGCGCGGCGATTACGGTCGCATCGACGCCCGACACCCGCGCTGCGTCGATCGCGTCGGCGACGAGGCAATCCTTTCGCCTTCTTTTGTCGCGGCCGCTCGCCGACCCGCTGTTCCGGCGACTGCTGCTCGTGTTCATGCTCAACGGCATCGCGGCCGCGATTCCAGCGACGCTGGTGCTGTTCTTTATCGCCGATGTCCTCGATGCGGAAGCGCGGCAAGGCACCTTTCTCGCGCTCTACTTCATCGCGGGTGCGGCGGGGATGCCCTTGTGGGTGAAACTGTCGGCCAGGATCGGCAAGCCGAACGCATGGCTCACCGCCATGTTCCTCGCCATCGCCGCATTCGTGTGGGCATCGCGCCTGGGGACAGGTGACACCATGGCCTTCACGCTCATCTGTGCCTTGTCGGGAATCGCGCTGGGAGCTGACCTCGCACTGCCGCCCTCGCTGCTTGCCGATGTCATCGGCCGCCGTGGCCGCATGGAAGCGACTGGCAGCTATTTCGGTCTGTGGACGCTGGCGACCAAGCTCAACTTGGCACTCGCGGCCGGCATCGCTCTGCCCCTGCTCTCCGCTCTGGGCTATGCTCCCGGTGGACGCGACCAGGCGGCGCTCAGCGCATTGGCCTTCGTCTACGCATTCGTGCCCTGCGTGCTCAAGCTGGCCGCGTGCGCCGCGCTGGTCTGGTTCAAGCGATCACAATGAGGAGCCGGTCGTGAGATCGAAATTTGAAAGAGGCGCGGTCTCGGGATCGAGCCCGGACCTAACAGGCTACGCCACCGGCGACCTGGCGCTCGGGTTTCGCAAACGCTAATGGCGCTCAATCCTGCGCTCCCGCCATGGGACGAGTGCCGGGTCTGGGTGATCGGCGCCTCGACCGGCATCGGCGCGGCAACCGCGAGAATGTTGCTTGCCGCCGGCGCGCGCGTTGCATTGTCGGCGCGCAAGGCCGAGCTTCTGAACGAAGTCGCAGAAGCGAGCCCGCGAGCGGTGGTCGAAGCGCTCGACTACACCGACAGTGCGCAGGTTTCTGCGGCCTGGGAACGCTTGCGCATCCGCTGGAACGGTATCGACCTGGTGCTCATCGTTGCCGGCACCCACGCTGAGATTCGCGCGTGGGAGCTTACCGAAGCCAACGCCATGGCGCTCCTCAAGACCAATCTTCACGGCGTGATCGGAACATGCGCCGTGGTGCTGCCGGCATTGCTGGCCCAGCGCCACGGCGCCATCGGAATCGTCGGTTCCGTCGCGGGCTACCGAGGATTGCCGAAGGCGCTGATCTACGGCGCATCGAAAGCGGCGGTGATCAATTTCACGGAGGCGCTCTATCTGGATCTGCATCCCAAGGGCCTCGGCGTGTATCTCATCAACCCGGGATTCGTGAAAACCCCGCTGACCGATCACAACGATTTCAAGATGCCGGCGCTGATCACCGCAGAAGAAGCGGCGACCGATATCGTCCAAGGCTTGCGCGCCGGCAAGTTCGAGATTCACTTCCCCCGGCGCTTTACCAACACGCTCAAACTGCTGCGGATATTGCCGTACCGTTGGTATTTTGCGCTGATTCACAAATCGACCGGGCTTTAAGGTCCACGTCGGCTGGTCGCTTTGACGGCGAACTGCCGGATCGCCTATAATCTGCGCCCTTTTGGCGAATTAGCTCAGCTGGTTAGAGCAGAGGAATCATAATCCTTTGGTCCGGGGTTCGAGTCCCTGATTCGCCACCAATAAATCAACCATCTAGACGTACTATCTAGGTCGTTCTTCCTTCTCCGGGACACTGGCGGGACAGTCCGCCAGAGAAATGCGGGCTGCCGTCGCCAACGAGAAGCACCATCGGCAGGAGTCGGCCATGACCGGCCGTACGGCGAAGTC